>NZ_JAQEVQ010000010.1:0-47702 GCF_027694595.1 Pauljensenia sp. OF14-1SRA
AACTAACAACACGCCGCCATTAGCAACGATTTTTGTCTATTAACCCAACAACACGCCGCCATTAGCAACGATTTTTGTCTATTAACCCACACATTTTGTCGTTTAACCCTAAAAACCCCGAAGGATAAATAAAAACCCCGAAAGTTTGCGAACTTTCGGGGGATCTGGTGGCTCCGACCGGCGTCGATCCGGTGACCTTTCGATTTTCAGTCGAACGCTCTACCAACTGAGCTACAGAGCCAGTAACCGGACCGGCAGGTCTGGTCGGCGACCCCGACGGGACTTGAACCCGCGACCTCCGCCGTGACAGGGCGGCGCGCTAACCAACTGCGCTACGGGGCCTTACAACAGGTAAGACCTATTGAGTTATTTTCACTGTTCAGCACGAGTGCCGTCAGAGAGTACCCCCAACGGGATTTGAACCCGTGTCGCCGCCGTGAAAGGGCGGTGTCCTAGGCCGCTAGACGATGGGGGCCTTTTCGGCCACCACAGTGGCGTCCGAAGACGAGGAAAAGCATATGTGTAAAACGGGGTGGAATGCAAAACGGAATCATGGTGAACCGACTCACAGTTAATAAAAATGCTTAAAACTCGCTGAAAACTCCATAGTGTTTCTCTCCAATTTGAGGCTTTCGGTGTCCACGTCTAAGCCCGTGGCGTCTTCAGCAATCTGAAGAATCGCCCCCTAGGCTTGGACTATGACTGTGCCGACTCTGTTTTCTTCGCACGCGCGCACCCTTAGGGGAGCCTCGTATATAGCCACGGAAGCTGACGCGCAATCTGATGGCGCCCAGTCGGGCGTTGCGGAAGTCGCGGTGAGCAATGCCATTGATATTGCTTCACTGTTGCTCAGCGCAGCAGTGGCAGCGGTGATCGGTTTCGTCGTTGCCGCGTTTGTTTCCGCACTTCTCGGTCGAACCTTCCGTCGCTGGCCGGTGGGAGCCGCACTGGTGAAGCGCATTCGCACACCCCTGTATGTCACAGCGATGGTCTGGGGCGCGTGGATCGGACTGGATTGGCGCCTGCAAGAAGCAGATCTGACGAAATGGTCGAACGGAGCCCTAGTTTCCAGCGCCCTTCACGGTCTGCTGATACTGGCGATTGTTGCGATGACGTGGATCCTTTATTCGGCAGCGTGGGTCTTTGAAGACGCGGCACGTCTGCGTAACCGTGCGGATCAAGGGCGCTCGAGACGCTTTGCAACCCAAGCCCAGGTGCTACGACGTTTGACGCAGGTCCTCGTTGTGATTGTCGGTATCTGCGTCATTCTGGGGACGTTCGCGGCCGCGCGCCAAGCGATGGGAACTCTTCTTGCGTCCGCTGGTTTGATCTCCGTGATCGCAGGTCTTGCCGCGCAACAAACCTTGGGCAACGTATTCGCTGGAATTCAGCTTGCTTTCACGGACGCGATCCGCGTGGGCGACGTTGTTGTCGCGAATGCGAAGGGTGAGTCGGGTGCGATTGAAGAAATTACGCTCTCGTACGTGGTTGTCCGAGTGTGGGACGAGCGACGCCTGATTATTCCCTCGACCTACTTCACCTCAACAACCTTCGAGAACTGGACACGACGGGCTGCCGCTCAGCTGGGAACGGTCGAAGTCCAGCTGGACTGGTCTGCTCCGATGGCGCTGATTCGCCAGAAGGTGGAGCAGATCCTGACCTCGACGGATCTGTGGGACGGGCGCACGTGGAACGTTCAGATGACGGCATCCGATACTTCGACGGTCACGATCCGAATTCTGGTGTCCGCCGAGAACTCTGGAAACCTGTGGGATCTGCGCTGTCACTTGCGAGAACGCCTGATCGAATGGATTGTCGCCGAAGAACCGTGGACTCGACCGTCGATGCGCATTCAGACCTACCAGGGAACACCGGTTGTGCACGACACCTCTCGCGCGCAGGTCGCAGCGTTCGCTGCTGAATTGCGCTCGATCGCCGGAGACACCTCGGTTCCGCTGGGCCACGAGTCTGGTAATACGGCGATTGAAGATGCACGTCACGCCCTTGAAGGTGAGGATGCAGGCATCGATGCGGAGCACGCTGCTCGTATGGTCGCGGCACGCCGTAAAGCAAAGCGTGCGCGTCGACGTGCAATGGCGGATCGTATACGCGACTTGGCTGAAGCGGGCGATTGCGCAGAGGCCTCTCCGCGCGACGATTCGTCGACTCAGGTGATGACTCGCGGGACGCTACAGAAGGTGCTCGAAGCTGTTGCAAAGGGTGTCCAACCGGGCACCGAAGAATCTTCATCGCCAGTGCCTGGAACACAGGGCGTAACGGACACAGGGGCTATCAGCGCCCGCGAACTCAGCGAAAAAAATGGGTCGGCCAGCACCTCAGAGCAAGCCACCTCGTCTTCGCAGGGCAAAAACATCTCTTCGGAGAGTAAAGAACCGGACGCCATAACAATGACCCTTTCAACCAGTGGCAAGGGCGAACGCTTGTTCTCCGGTTCCCCTGACGCTGAAGAACGATCCGCGATCTTCGCCGGTCCGGGTGAAGACGCGCTCGCGGAACGTGAAGCGACGCGTCAACGTCGCGAGCGCGAACAGGAAACGCGCGAGCAAGAAGCAATGAACGCCACCGGATCCTTCCCAGCCATCGTGTGTGACGGCGAAGAATCTGGCGACGGTCATGACGAAGATCTGACGGAAACGAAGATCCAACACCTCTGATTCGCTCTGGTTGTCATCTACCCGCCTGAAGGTAAGTCCGAAGGTTAATCGCGAATCGCGGTCTTGTCCCTCAAGGGTGACAATAGGTGTATGACTGATTTTCCAAGCTTGAGCGATGCAGCGAACATGACCGATGCGCAGTGGAAGCGTATCTTGACGCCGATGCAGTACCACGTGCTACGCGAGGCGGGGACCGAACGCCCCTTCACGGGAGAGTTGCTGGGGGAAACTCGTGACGGCGCGTATCACTGCGCGGCGTGTGGTGTCCAGCTGTTCGATGCGAGCACCAAGTTCGAATCGCACTGCGGCTGGCCGAGCTTCTATCAGGCGAAAGACGCGTCGACGACCGAGATCGAAGACCGCTCGCACGGCATGGTCCGTACCGAGGTTCGTTGCTCGAACTGCGGTTCGCACCTTGGTCACGTGTTCCCGGATGCGCCGAATCAGCCGACGGGCAACCGCTACTGCATGAACTCCGCAGCGCTCACTTTCGTGCCCGCGGGCGAATGAGGCGCGGTGCCATCGCTTCCTTCACAGTCGAGGCTGGACAGGGTTCCCGCTCAGTTTTTCATCGTCGGTTCGGCGCTGATCCAGTACGTTGGCGCAGCTATTGCAATCGGCCTGTTTGCGCAGATGTCGCCTGCTTCGGTCGCATGGTGGCGAGTTTTAGTCGCCGCGATCATCCTGCTCGCATGGCGTCGCCCGTGGCGTGAAAAGTGGAGTCGCAAAGATCGTGTGACGTCCATGGTTTTCGGTGTGTTCATCATTTCGATGAACTCCACCTTTTACGAAGCCATCGCTCGCCTTCCGCTTGGTGCGGCTGTGTCGTTGGAATTCTTGGGTCCCGTTCTGGTTGCGATTTTTAGGGGACGAGGCCCAGCCCCACGCATCGCCGCCCTCCTTGCTTTTGCTGGGGTTGTGTCGATCTCTGGGCTTGGGTTGGACCTGGATGCGCCCGGCGTGAAGGCTGGTATTGTCTGGATTCTGTTGGCGGCGACTGCGTGGGCTGGCTACATCATGGTCGGTCAGAAGCTTGCGTCGAAGCGGTCGGCGGTATCGAATCTGGCAGCGTCGCTCGGTTGGAGCGCGCTGTTCAGTTCGGTTGTGTTGGCCCCCGGTGGTGTCGGAGGTTTTACGTCTGCGCACTTGTTTGGGGCGCTCGTCGTGGTGGGTGTGCTATCGACGGTAATTCCGTTCAGTTTAGAAGCTTTGGCGATGTCGCGTGTCAGCGCAGCAACCTTTGCCCTGTTTACGGCGATGCTTCCGGCAACGTCGACGATTGTGGGTGCGGTGATGCTTCGTCAGCTCCCAACGCTGGGTGAGCTGGGTGGACTCGTGCTGATTTCCATTGCCGTCTGGATTGCGTCGTCCCCGCGCTTCCAGCGCTGAAGCGTAGTTCTGGCCGGACTTACGGTTCCCGGTTCTGGCTGACGTGCACGCGGGTCGCTTTGTGATGGGTGTGGGTTCGAATTTCGGCGGGGGAATTTTCTTCTTTGAACCAGTGTGTCGCAGGGCGTTCCCAGCTACGCCCGAAGTCTGATGGGCTAGTTGGCGTCACGCAATTGGAGTGCCGTCGCCATGACGTTTCTGCGCTCCTTGATGCGACGAGTCATCTCTGTGAGGAGAATGCGGAGGTGAACATGAAGCCGACGAAGGGGTGGATTCGAAGGACTTTGGTAGACCCCCAATGTGGAAGGCTAAAGGGTGAGCTATGTGGAACGGTGGTGTGCACACTGATCTGCAACCATGCAGGTGAAATGGCATTTGAAAGCCGGCGAAGCAAGCGGTGGTAGGCCCAGGGGGACTCGAACCCCCAACCCACGGATTAAAAGTCCGCTGCTCTACCATTGAGCTATAGGCCCAGCGGTTTCGGTCGCGCCAAAGCGCGTGAACCGCCCAAGATCGTAAAGATCTTATCTCCATTGTAATAAGGATTCTTCTGATGGTTAAATCGTGTCCACCGCGTCGCCCCGCCATGTTGACGCCAGCGAAGGCGGAGTCAATTGTCGGCGACGAGAATCCGGCGACAAGTTCCGGCTTGGCCCATTCGAGTGCGTGGGCGCTGATGGGCGTGGCCGATGAGGATTTTGACCGCGAGGCCACGCTTCGTCTTCGAGCTCTTGTCCGGGATCGGGGCGTGGACCAGGTGGCACACCTCTGGTCGCGTAGCCCGGAGTTCACTCTGCCGGGTGCTTTGTGGCGGCTCTATCTTTTACTTGAGTGGTATGAACGCGAGCCGGGCCTCGTTGATGAGCGATACGTGGACGGGGCGCACGCCGATATTGTTCCGGGACTGGAACACCCGCTTAACTTGCCGGACTTGGCGGACGTGATGGCGGATGTCGCTCGACTGCTGACCGGCGAGCTGACGGACGATGATCTGGAAGAGGTCATCTGGGACGCGTCGAATGCGATGCGAGTGCTTGCTGCTGGTTTCGGTGGTGGCGGTTCGTGGATCACGGACCCGAATGACCCGCTGGCCTACCCGGTTTCGACGCGTGCGAAGGCGCTTTTGAAGACTGCGGAAGAGCTGTCCGTCAGTGCGCGTGAGGCGCATATTGGCGCGCTCGAATAGTGAGTCGGCGGGGTACGAGGGCACTGCAAGAGCGCAATGCCCGCACGTTGTGATTTTTGGTGCGTTGAAGCCCTTTTGGCGTGCGAAAACGCTCGCTCAATGACACCATAGAAGGCAGTTCAATGCGCCAACGCGCATAAAGCAACGATGCTTGAAGAGGCCCTCATGTCGAACGACGAACCCACATTCTCTGCGCCTGACGAGTCGTGGCCGGGACCGGTCATGCCCGATGAGCGCGATGATGCGCAGAACGCGGATACGACTCAGGTGACCGATGGTGTTCAGACCGCTCGGGCAACAGAGATGTTTGTGCCGGCCTCGCAGGCTGGCGGGCTTGTGGGCGTTGAACATGAGGATTCTGAGTATGACGATGATGTTGCCACGCCTCGTGTTTTGTTGCCCGCTTTGACGACTGACGTTGATATGTCTGCGCCGATCGGAGAAGACAAGCCGCTGCCGAAGGGGCGTTTCGCGGATCGTGAGATCTCGTGGATGGCGTTTAATCAGCGTGTCTTGGAACAGTCGGAAGATCCACTGTTGCCACTGCTAGAGCGCGCCTGGTTTTCTGCGATTTTCTCGTCGAACTTGGACGAGTTCTACATGGTGCGCGTTGCCGGCTTGAAGCGTCGCATCGCCGCGGGCATCGCGAAGAAGGGCGCGTCTGGGTTGGAACCGCGTCAGGTGCTTGAGGGAATTCAGGCGCGTACGCAGGAGCTGACTGCGCGTCAGGCGCGTGCATTCCAGGACGATATTCTGCCGGCACTTGCCAAGCAGGGGATTCGTTTGTCGCGATGGGATGATGTGTCTGAAGATCAGCGTGCTCAACTCACCCGCTATTTCCGTCGCCAGATTTTCCCTGTTCTGACCCCGTTGGCGGTTGACCCGTCACACCCGTTCCCTTACATTTCCGGCCTGTCTTTGAACCTCGCGGTTGTTGTCCGCAATCCGCTGACGGGCAAACTGCACTTCGCGCGCGTGAAGGTTCCCCAGTCGCTTCCGCGTCTGATCAACGTGGATTCTGTGATCGGTGGTGGACCTGCGGAATCGTATGTGGCGACTGATGAAGGCACGACGTTCATCACGCTCGAAGACGTGGTGCGCGCCCACCTTGAACACCTGTTCCCCGGTGTTGAAATCGTTGAAGCTCACGGGTTCCGAGTGACGCGTAACGAAGATCTTGAGGTCGAAGAAGACGATGCTGAAAACCTGTTGACGGCGATGGAGGAAGAGCTTCTGCGCCGTAAGTTTGGCCCGGTTGTACGCCTCGAAGTTGAGGATACGATTTCATCGTTCGTCCGTGACTTCCTGATCGAAAAGCTTGAGATTTCGCCGGCTGACGTGGTCAGCGTCCCGGCTCCGTTGGACTTGACGCTCTGCAACGAATTGCATGATCTGGATCTGACGGACTTGAAGTACACGAAGTACGTGCCGGTGACCGCCGCTGGTTTGGCGGAGTTCGAGTCGGCACGTGCGGGTGATATTTTCGCTCAGATCCGCTCGCATGATGTTTTGCTCCATCATCCTTACGATTCGTTTGCAACGTCGGTGCAGGCATTCATCACCCAGGCTGCCCGCGATCCCAACGTGCTGGCAATGAAGCAGACGCTGTATCGCACCAGCGGTGATTCGCCGATCGTGTCGGCGCTGATTGAAGCAGCGCAATCCGGCAAGCAGGTCGTTGCAATTGTCGAGATCAAAGCACGTTTTGACGAGGAAGCGAATATCGGCTGGGCGCGAAAACTGGAGCGCGCGGGCGTCCATGTCGTGTACGGCATGGTCGGCTTGAAAACGCACTGCAAGCTCTCCTTGGTCGTCCGCCAAGAAGCCGACGGTCTGCGTCGCTACTGCCACGTGGGTACGGGTAACTACCATCCGAAGACCGCGCGTGGCTATGAGGACCTTGGCCTGCTTACCTGCGATCGTGAGGTCGCCCAGGACCTGACCCGCCTATTCAACCAGTTGTCCGGGTATGCGCCTCGTTCGACGTTTCACCGACTGCTGGTTGCCCCGCTGTCGATTCGCGATGGGCTCATCGAACGCATCAACGCCCAGATTGCGCGCAAGAAGGCTGGTGGCGAAGCGTGGATTGGTATCAAGGTGAATTCCGCAGTCGACGAGGCTGTGATTGACGCCCTCTATCGCGCTTCACAGGCCGGAGTGAAAGTCGACGTTCAAGTTCGAGGCATCTGCGCGATCCGCGCCGGAGTTCCCGGCTTGTCTGAAAACATCCGCGTCCGCTCGATCCTTGGTCGCTACCTGGAGCACTCGCGTATTTACGCGTTCGGGGTGCCCGGTGAGGAAGAAGTGTGGATTGGCTCTGCCGATCTGATGCACCGCAACCTGGATCGTCGCGTTGAAGCATTGGTTCGCATTAGCGATCCCGACCAGGTTGAGTATCTCGCAAACCTGATTAGGCGTGGCGTTTCATCGAAGACCTCATCGTGGGCGCTGAAGAAGAGCGGAAATTGGAAGCGTCATCAGGCGAACAAAGATGGCTCGCCCCTTGTTGATCTGCAAGTTGCGCTGATGGAGGCGGCCTCGTCGCGCGTGATCGGTCGGTAACGCGAGGGGGTGACGCGGGTTCGCGGGACGGGGATCGCGCCCTGAAGCTGAGCCAGCAAGTCGGCATGGTCGCTTGTCCAAGTCGGCGTGGTCGCTTGGCAGACCCGCAACTGCTGTGTGATCTCCGTTAATTCAGCGGGTGGGGCGCCGTGCCGGTAGGCTAAGGGGGTGTCTCGTTCGATTCGCCCGGCTCCAGTCCCGACGCGCCTTGTGCGCGCTGCGGGAGCTTTAGTGTGGCGTTTCGTTGATCCCGAGCGCCGGGGCGTTCCCGGGCAGGTGATTGTGCCCGAGGACATTGAAGTCCTCATGGTTCACCGCCCTCGTTACAAGGACTGGTCGTGGCCGAAAGGTAAGTCGGAAGCGAACGAACCGATCATCTGCGCCGCCATCCGCGAGGTCGAAGAAGAAACTGGCGCCTCCGTTATTTTGGGTGTTCCGCTGACAACTCAGCGCTACCGGCTTGGCTCCGGGCAGACGAAGGAAGTTCGCTACTGGGTGGGCACGCTGGCCGATGATGGCCGTCACACCGATCTGGAAGCGCCAACGATCGCGTCTAAGACGACTGCTACACCGGTTCCTGCGCCAGTGTCTACACCGGCGAAAGTTCGTATTTCTCCGGCTATTTTCGCGAACCGCAAGAAGGGCCAGGCTCCAAAACCGACTCCCGCGCCTACGCGCATGCCCAAACTCACGGACAAACAGCCGGTTGTTTCACCTGTACAACTGTCGCGATCCTCTGCTATTTCCCGCGTTCGCACTCCCGTGAAGCCAGCTCCGGCCAGCGAAATTGATGAGACCCGCTGGGTGTCACCCGGTCAAGCCAAGCAGATGCTCACCCGCCGAGGTGACCGGCGACTGCTCCAAGAGCTCGTCACGCGGGCGGAAGAAGGCAGGCTTGTTACCGTCACGGTGGGCCTCGTTCGTCATGCGAAGGCGGTGTCGCGCACTCAGTGGGCAGGTGATGAGGCAACGCGCCCGTTGACGCGCTTGGGCGTACGACAGGCAATGGACTTGGTTGATGTCCTCAGTGCGTTTGGGATTGAGCGCGCCGTGTCGTCGTCGTGGATTCGTTGCCAGCAGACGCTTGGCCCGTGGGCGAGCGTCGGCGGAGGCCAGGTTGAGGTTCGCGATGAGCTCACGGAAACTGCGGTTGCGACTGATCCTGCGTCGGCTTCGGCGGTTGTTGCGCAGTGTGTGCGCCAGACGAACGCGGTTGTTGTGTGCGCGCATCGACTTTCGATTCCGGCGCTGTTGGATCCGATCCGTGCGGTCACCCCTTCGACTTTGTTGCGCTTATTGCCTTCCGCGAGTCCGTGGCTGACAACCGCACAGATGCTGGTTGTGCATATTTCGTATGCGTCGGGTCGTCCTGAAGTGGATGCTATCGAGACGCATGGTACGCGTACGAAGGATCTTCTGGGGCTCTAGGGTCGGCCAAATAACATCTGTGCAAGCGATGTCACCGAGTTCCAGGTTGCAGGCCGCAAGGTCTATCTGTCACCGGTGATGGATCTGCTCGACCGCTCAATTGTTGTCCACACCGTGGCTGCATCACCATCGACAGCGCTTACCGCTGATTCCTTGACCAAGGCAATCGCAGTTTGTGCACCTGAACCTGGGTGGATGATGGATACCGATCAAGGCTTCCAGTATCAACATTCGTCTTGGCTCAACGTGATCCATACCAACGGTGGTGTGCAGTCAATGTCGCGTAAAACCAACTGCTACGACAACGCGGTCATGGAGAACTTCTTCGGGCACTTGAAGACCGAGATGCACCACGGTGAAGTCTTCAACACCGTCGCAGAATCCAACCAAGCAATACACAACTACATCCAGTGGTACAACACTGAACACGTCCAACAACGACTCAGGGGCCTAACCCCGATGCAATATCGGAATCAGACCCTTGAAGCCCCAACCGCCTAAAACTAAACCAGTCCAACTTTCGGCGGCTAGTTCAGCAAGTAGTGAGGGACTTCACAAAACGAGTTTTCGGGGGGGGGGGGGGGGGGGGGGGGGAGGAGGAGAGAGAATCCTTGCCGTTATTGGGAAAAGTGCCAAAAGCTATTTTAATACATGGCCTTGCGGTTCCAAGAAAAGCATCATAGGGTTTTTGCGGGAGTTTAGTCCCGGTTGGTTGCCATTATTAAGGGCTGCGAGATCATTGATAGTTGGTCTATGCGATTCTTGCCAGTTGTGAGGTTGGCATGGCTCACTCCGCCATCAGCAGATGCGGGTGCTCAGGTAGCGAGCCTTCGGACTTTCTCCATATCCAGAATATCTTCGCGGAAGGAAGATTTGACAGTATGACGAAGCAAAATGCGATCCGTCGTCGAGGTACGGCGATTTTAGCTGCTGCTTTCTCTCTGGCCATGGTGGGCACCTTTGCCTCCGCGGTAATACCTGAATCTCCGCTCGTTCCAGCTGCTAGTGCGCAGGATCAGCCCATATATTCTCCTGGTAAGGCGAGCGAAAAGGGCACGATCTCTGGCTCTGTCAAGGAGCTTGTGAAGGCGGGCGTTAATTTCGGTGCAGTTCAGGATGCCGGTAGGCCAATTAAGGGCGTGAAGGTGTACGCCCAGTGGTATGAGGGCGAACAAACGCAGCATTCGTCCCCGGTGTACTACACCGAGAGTGACGCTAACGGTAACTTCACCATCAAGATGGGGCCGTACACCGATGCTCTCGGCGTGACCCGCACGTTCGTTGCGGATGCCAGTGTTGGCCTGACGACAGGTGACCCTGCCGGTCAGCGTGATCAGCGCCGTGAGAAGATCCGTATGTGGACCGAGCTACCGGATGACTTGACCGATAAGTACCGTCTGGTGCACCAGCCGGCGGCCGGTATCTTCCCCGGTATTGGCGCAGAAACCACTCCTACTACCCAAGGTGACGGTCAGTGGGGGGGCAACAAAGTCTCGGGTGTGACCATCGGGTACGCGCAGAAGGACAAACTGCCGCAGCACCTTCCGGAAAACAAGTGGGCAGAGAGTGTTGGAAAGTCCAGTAACTATGGTACCTATGCTGGTCGGGCATTTTGGAACCTTGATGTGTTGCAGGGCGCGTTAAGCTACAACGCTGTCAGTGCCTTTGGAGGCAAGGATGTCGCTGCTGCTGGTTTGAAAGTGGTTGGCTCCTACCTAAACGACCAGGCCGTGACCAAGATTGAAGAGTACGCGAAGAATAACTTTGCGGGTAAGACTCTGCGTGGGAGTGATTGGACTCCTACTGACGAAGAGGGTCTGCAACGCTGGATTAATGAGCAGGTAGCTGCGGATCCAGAAGGCTGGATTGCCGAGACAGTCACCACCACTACTGGTGCTGATGGTAGGTTCCAGCTGTTCTGGAAGGGTATCTACGGTAACAACCACACTGGTACGGGTGATGGCATTAACCCGCCGGCTGCAAAGTTGCATAAGCTGGCTGGTTCGTGGGAAGAAGGTTCCTGGCTTAACGGTAACCTTCAGTCCAAGCACGTCAATATGCACTGGAGCTACCTCAGCGTTCTTGGTGCTGATGGTACGCCGCTTCCAGACAATATCGGTGTGCTGTACCCTTGGTCTCTTGGCCACTGGGCGGGTCCAGGTTTCGGCGCTGATTTGAACGCTGGCGCTAACGCACAGCTCTTCGGTGGCGACGGTGTCTTGATTGAGAGCACCGCCGATGGCTACACGGGTTGGAACATCGCGCTTGCGCCGCAATCCTTGAAGTTCGATGTAGTGGATAAGAACACCACTGATAACTGGGCAACGGTCGGCGATACGGTTCAGACTGATACCTCCGGTCTGCCGATCACTCAGGATCTGACCTACTACATCCAGTGGGTAGACAAGAGCGGCAAAGTCGTCAAGACCTGTGAGACCGCTAAAGCTGATCCTGCGACTAAGATCCCCAGCTGCCCCCTCGAGGTTCCTGCGGATGCCCAAACTGGTGATACGTTCACTGCTCGCCTGAAGCTTGCTGATGGCGATCCAGATCCAGAGGACGATCTGGTTCTGGCTCTGGATGCCTTCGCTGTGGCTCGTGAATACCTTGAGTACAACGAGGTCCAGGCGAAGGCTGAAGTGGCGGCTTCCTCCGACCCGAAGTTCGACAACCCGGCTACCGACGTTGCAGAAACCAAGCCTGCGAAGGCGAAGTTCGAGCTTGACACCCTGCCGGATGGCGTCACTAAGGATCAGGTTTCGGTTGATCCTGCGACCGGTGTTGTGACCTTCACTGCGAACGCTGACCAGGTTGGTAAGACGTTCAAGTTCCCAGTTGTGATGCGCAACGAGGACCTGCAGGTCCCTATTCTCGATGAGAACGGCGATCCGGTGAAGGGTGACGACGGCCAGCCGAAGACACAGAGCCGCGTTGTTGCCCGTGCCGATGCTGCATTTACGGTTGACCAGCCTGCGGCGAAGGACAACGAGAAGTACGAGCCTGCGTATGAGGGTAAGTTGGTTGTTCCTGGTGACCAGGGGACGACGTCTGCTCCGTCGTTTACTGATGCGACTGGTCAGGGTGTAGATGTTCCTGAGGATGCGAAGTTTGCTATTGGTGATGGCTTCACTGCTCCTGAGGGTTATGTTTACAACTTTGATCCGTCCACTGGTGAGATCACTGTTTCGTTCCCGGATAAGTCGAAGCTGAATAAGGACACGACGGAAGCGTTTGATGTTCCTGTTAAGGTGACGTATAAGGATGGCAGCACTGATGAGGTGAAGGCTAACTTTAAGCTGGATACTGATGGTGATCGCAAGCCTGATACCGAGGATGAGGATGACGATAATGACGGCATCCCGGACGGTAAGGACTCTAATCCGAAGGTTCCGAACGCTAACGACCACTACGAGCCTGCTTATGAGAATGGTTCGGGTAAGCCTGG
This sequence comes from Pauljensenia sp. OF14-1SRA, assembly GCF_027694595.1. Classification (NCBI taxonomy): domain Bacteria; kingdom Bacillati; phylum Actinomycetota; class Actinomycetes; order Actinomycetales; family Actinomycetaceae; genus Pauljensenia; species Pauljensenia sp. OF14-1SRA. The sequence goes on from NZ_JAQEVQ010000010.1 coordinate 12,686, forward strand.
TGACCAGGTAACGGTTCCTGCTCCGACCTTTACTGATAAGGATGGTCAGGGCACCACGCCTCCGGCGAACACCACGTTCACTCCTGGTGATGGCACGCCTGGTGGTGTGACCATTGATAAGAACACGGGTGAGATCAAGGTTGCTATTCCTGGGGACGCTGCCCCTGGTAGCAAGATCGAGGTTCCGGTTGTTGTGACCTATCCTGATGGCACCACCGACAACGTGACTGTCACTGTTACCGTGACGGAGAAGGACGCGACCCCGGTAACGCCGGGTGAGCCGACTGAGCACAACCCGTCTCTGGGTGCCTCTGCAGACGACCCGGCAGACTGTAAGATGCCTCCGTTCGTCACCGTCGAGAAGACCGAGGGTGTTGTATACAAGGTCACCGTTGGTGGCGTGGAGCTGCAGCCTGACGCTGAAGGCAAGTACGTCTACGAGTACGGCCAGACCGTCAAGGTTGAAGCAAGCCCTGCTCAGGGCTTCACCTTCCCGGCAGGCGTGAAGACCACTTGGACGTACACGACGATGCAGAACGAAATCTGCAACGTTCCCGACACCAAGGACAACGAGAAGTACCAGCCTAAGTACGAGGATGGCACCGGTAAGCCTGGTGACCAGGTAACGGTTCCTGCTCCGACCTTTACTGATAAGGACGGTAAGGGCACCACGCCTCCGGCAGATACCACGTTCACTCCTGGTAATGGGACGCCTGATGGTGTGACCATTGATAAGAACACTGGTCAGATCACGGTTGATATTCCTGGGGACGCAACCCCTGGAACCAAGATCGAGGTTCCGGTTGTTGTGACCTACCCCGATGGCACCACCGACAACGTGACTGTCACTGTTACGGTTGGCGAACCTGACACCAAGACGCCAGACTGGAAGGACGGCTCTGGTGAACCGGGTGGCAAGGTCGTAATCCCGAACGATGGCGGCCCTGTTGAGGATGGCACGACGGTCGACACCGACGGCCCCGGCAAGGCAAAAATCGATGGCGACGGCAACCTCGTTGTTGACATCGACGACAACGCTAAGCCTGGTGACAAGATCGTAGTTATCGTCAAGGACAAGAACGGCAACGAGATTGATCGCGTGACGGTCACCGTTGAGAAGCCTGCCGCTGGCGATATGACCACCGAGCCGGGAGTCAAGAAGTCTAAGCTTGCGCGCACCGGTGCGCAGGTAGCAGGACTCGCTGGTATCGCAGCCGTAATGGGCGTAGCAGGCCTTGGCCTGGCGCTCGTGCGACGCCGTCGCGAAGGCGAGGAGAACTAATCGCCTAGCCGACGAAACACCGGCATAACAGTACGGGGGTGAGACCTTAAACGGTCTCACCCCCGTCACCGATTTTTCCTATAGCCCGAACAGTGCTGAACGAAATTTCGGTGAGGCACCAAAACAACGTTGTTTGCTCCGCCCGGCCAAATCCGCGATATGTACGAGCGCAAGTTTGCGAGACCTGCATCCCAAGTGAGGTTAAAGTACAAAAAGTATCCTTGCCTGTTTTGTTTTGAAAACCAAAACTTCCATTTACGGCACCCTAGTGGACCACGACTACTTCACCGGGCAGCCCTTTGGCTCTTCCAAACCCCAAAATGTTCGTGGCATGGATCGCCTCTCAACGGAAATCCAGAACGTTCGTGAAGAAAAAGGTAAGGACGCCGTGCTGCTTCTAGACAACGGCGACGCTGCGCAGGGCTCATGAATCGAAAGGGTGTACCACTCGAACCGGACAGATAGCACTGTTGACCCGATGGCTAGTGTGTTCAAGTACTTGAAATACGATGCGGTGGGTGCTGGTAACCATGAATTCAACTACGGCCGTGGAGCCCTAACCGCCTAGAATTAACCAGTCCAACTTTCAGAGGCTAGTCCACTCATACGGGCTTTGTCCTATTTGGCATTCGCTGTAAGAAAAGACTCGATCTGCTAGCGAGAGTCGACTGGAAGCAGGGATTACCGTCAATTGCGTCTTTCTAGGCGCAAAACCACCCACTTATCAACAAGCGTTAGTTTCCCAATTTTTTTATCCACAATTTCTTTTCAGTCCACTCGCACCCATGTGCGCCGAGCGGAACACTGATGGCAACGACAGGCGTCGTCGTGAAACCCACTTCTCGCAAAGCTGATCGCCAAGTTGGTGGGTTCCATATGTATTCCCATCAGTTGAAAGGAATTTGATGATGGTGGATTCTTCTGTGCCTAGGGTGGCACACTACTCACGGCTGAGGTCTATCTTAGCCTCTCTTGTAGCGATGGTGGTTGTGTGTGCCTCGTTGGTTGCTACGGCTCCTGCTTCTCTTGCCTCGGGCTCATGGGTTCGTGGGGTGCCTATTGGGGGAAGTGTTGGCTGGCTTGGCACATGGATTCCCTATAGTGGTCAGCCGGTTCCTGGTTTGTGTATTCAGGCTGACGCGGTCAATCCTGCAGCAGAGGTGGTCGTGACACCGAGTCAGTTGACGGTTCAACCATCGCTTGCTCGTCCGGCTGATTTGAGTGTTGATATTGCGCAGATGGCATACATCATGAAGTGGTACACGCCAACGTCGCTTGAGTTTTCCAATACTGACGTCGACGCGGCCGCGACAGGTTTTCTTGCTCACGTGAATTTTGAGAACTCGCGTCGCGCTCAAGCGAACGTCAATGAGCTACTCCAGCTCACCCCCGCGCACATTCAAAACCGTGCTCGCCAAATGGTCGCTGAAGCCAAAGCAGCCGGTGTTGTTGGGTGGAGAGCCGGTACGGTGACGGGTGAGCGTATGCGCTTTGGCACCATCGACGGTATCGGCGTTACTAATGCTGATGGAACTCTGATCGCGGGCAAGCCCTTCACTATCACTCTGAACGGCCCGGCGGTCTTCGAAACGACTGGGACGAACACCTATACGGGAACAACAGCATCTGCGCCGATTGATGGTATTCAATGGCGTTCAACCGCGAACGGCACGGTCCACTCGAGTATTAAGTATGGCAATCTTGGATACTCTGCTTTGGGGTATGCCTCTTCTGGGGGGATGCGCCAGGATGTGATCTGGTTCGACAGTTCAAGTCTGCGTTCTGAGACGGTTGCGGGGCCGTCGTTTGAGGTGATTTTTGATTTTCAGCCGATTGCTACGTCCAATGTGGGCACCTCTAAGGTGATTGACTCTACGACCCTAGTGGACACGATCACTGCCAGTGCTGACCCGAATTATGGTGATGGTAAGTGGCTGGAAATTGACGGTCAGCCGGTTCCGGTCGTGTATGAGGGCACTGCCTATGCGTTGGGTGAAGAGCCGGTAGACCCTAGTGATGAGGTTCCCGCAGACGCACGGGCGGTCGCGACTGCGTCGTTTACCGCTACCGGTCCTGGTGAGCATAGTGTCAGTGTTGATGTGACTGGGTTAGCGCCTGGGTTTTACACGTGGGTCTGGAAGGTCGTCAAGGATACTCAGCCTGGCACGATTGGTGACCCGACGATTGACATTAAAGAGTTGGTGCACGCCGACTGGCACGACCAGTTCGGACTGGGGGACGAAACAACGTCATATCGTTTCAACGCGAATGTGGATACCACTTTGTCGGTTCGTGAAACCAAGTCAGGCTCGTACCTTGTCGACGACATGTTCGTCACCGAACTACCCGAGTCTCACCCGAACTTTACCGCTAGGGCTGGGTTTAAGGCTGACGAGCTGAAGTTCACGCAGAAGCTCTTGTTTTTCCCTGAAGGCCAAGCAGTCACTGACGAAAACATTGGGGCTGCTGAGATGATCAGCGAAGTACAGGTGGATGCTTCCAATGGTTTTAAGCCTTCTGTTGGGTCAACCAAGTTCAAAATGAAAGACGATACTCCTGGTACGTATGTGTTTGTTACCTCGTTTGCTGGTGATGATCGTGTTGCTCCGTTTACAACCTCTGTTACTGACAAGACTGAGCAGTACGTTGTTGAGGCTAATCCGCCGACGTTGAAGACCACCGCGACCGACAAGACAGACGGCGATAAGACCCTTGCTTCTTCGGGCATGGTCACGATCACCGACAAGGTGTGCTACACGAACCTGAAGGCGGGCAAGGAATACACCCTGACAGGCACGCTGATGGACAAAGCCACAGGCGGGCCGCTGATGGTTGAAGGAAAGCCTGTGACCGCCTCCAAGACGTTCACCCCACAGGAGTCTGACGGGTGCGAAAACGTTGATTTCACCATCGACGGCTCCATGCTGGTCGGCAAGACCACAGTCGTGTTCGAACGCCTCGAACACGACGGCCAGACCATCGCTGTCCACACTGACATCAACGACGAAGACCAGACAGTGCTCTTCGAAAAGAGCCCCACTCCGCCGGAAGAACACCTTGCGAAAACCGGTGCCCAAACACTCTCATTCCTTGCAGGTGTCACACTCTTTGCACTGATGGGCGTCGGAGCTATTGCACTCCATCGCCGCTCCTAAAAGCAATCCACGCCCAACAGGGTGAATGTCCGTCGGGGTGCTCCGACCAAGAGTGAAGAAGATTGCTACGAGGTCGCGCACGAAGAACGTCAAGCGATGTTTGAGGTGCGCGGCCTCGTCAATCAGAAGAAGGAAGAGGTGGAATCGACGCGGTTGCGTGGACTTCGGCAAGCCTGCGAGCCTCGCGCCTCTTGCGGATCCACGCGGTCATCAACACCGAACCAACCAACGCGATTCCAGTAGAACCAACAATGGGAAGACCTGCAAAACCGGTGAACTCGAAAACCAGAGTCAAACCGGTTAAGGGAGCTGCCATCGACGAACCCAAGAAAACCGCAGCACCAATAAACACACACGCAGCCACCGATACGCTGGGAACAACCTGTTGCCACACCAAACCAGTCACCGCGCCAATACCGGCACCCAAGGCGACTCCAGGAGTCAGCGTTCCACCCCACGCCCCAGCACGAATCGTCACAAGAGTCGTGAATGTTTTCGCCACAAGGACCAATAGTGCCGTGACCAAACCAGCGCCAGCTAGCCAGCGAGCATCAAACTGCGTCTGAGCACTCGCCTGCCCATTGCCGAGCACCGAAGGAATCACCATCGCAATAAGACCAACAACGACGAACGCTAGCGGAAGTGACCAAAGAAGGTGAGCAGATCGAGGCTTAGCCTGTTCGCACCGGTCAACCCACGTTCGGAACAATTCACCCAGCGCACCCAAAACGGGTCCCATGATCAGCGCCCAGACGACAAGACCCCACGACGTCTTCAAAGGCTCAACCGAATAAAAGGGTGCAGGTCGATGCCAGCCGGTAGACACCAATACGGAAAGAACAGCAATAAAAGAAGCGGTCACAACCGCCTTCGGGCGCTTGGACAAAAGCAGAATTTCCAGAGCATAAACAGCACCGGAAATAGGAATCGAATACACAGCCGACAAGCCGGCACCCGCACCACACGCGACAATAATTCTGCGATCCTCAGCGGACAACCCGCAGTGCGAAGATATCCAGGAAGAGAGCGAGGCACTTACTTCACGAGGAGCAACCTCACGACCAATCGAAGCTCCCATGCCAACCAAGACAATCTGCGTCAGCGCATGCCAGATGGTTCGAAGCGGAGGTAGCGTCTCTCCCTCAACCCCAGCCTTCACACTGGTCAGCTGAGGATTCTTCCGGAACATCACAGTCCACGAAATAGCCCCTAACACGCCAGCAACAAGCAGGATCAAGGGGCGATGCCATGAAACGGAGGCAGAAACAGAATCAAGGAATGTGCCCGAGTGATGATTCCACACCACTGCCTCGACTCCATGCAGAAGGCGAGTACACAGCCAGCCAACAATTCCGGCGGTAACCCCCGTCGCAAGGGTCGCGCTGATATAGCGAACCCAATAGGGCAGGGTAGGCAAGCGGTTGGAAGGCATAGGCGGGTCAGGCCATATGGTCGTCGATGCGTCGAGCGATGCGACTAAACACTTCGTTGAGCACGGTGACCTCTTCTACGCTCAGGTCGTTCAGTACGATCTCTCGAACGACCTCACGGTGCACGTCAGCAGCCTTTTCGAAGAACTTCTTGCCAGCATCCGTCATTAGAATCAGGCCACCACGTCCGTCACCGGCGCACGTCGTACGCTCCACGTATCCGCGAGAGACAAGCCGATTTACAGTGTGCGTCAGGCGTGAGGGGCTGAATACAACCTCATGAGCCAAAGCGGAGGGGCGAATGCCTTTATCGCCAGCTCGTGCCACCTGAAGGAGCACGTTATATTCGGGCTGAGTAACTTGGCACTCCGCCTTCAGCTCGGCTTCGATAGCGTTCGTCAGACGTGCCGTGGTCACGAAATACGTTTCCCACGCACGTCCGCGAGCATCGCGTCTCATGATCATCCCTTCAGCGACGTTTCAAAGTCAGTAAACCCAAGCCAATGCGAGGTTTCTTGGTCTGAGGCAACGTTCGTCGCTACCTGAGACGCAAGGTCTCAACTATATCCGATTCAGAAGAGTTATCGAGTAGAGATGAATCATTCTCTGGCTGAGAAACGGCGGAATCTCGCGGTTTGTCATGTGAAGTTTGAACAGAAAGTGCCAAACGTCCAAAAAGTTCACGTATGCCTTGCGCAAAGGCGTACGGAATGTACCGCGCCAATCGACATTATCTTCGCTCCATCAACGGCGTAGAAGAGCGTAGTTTTCAATGGCCAACGGAATACCGTTGCGAATATCTTTTCCGAACCACGGGTAAACCGAACCTGTAGTTCCACGACCCATCATCAGGTCAATTTGACCACCTGGCATGTATTGCGTCATTGCGTAGTCTTCGGCAATTGTGACCGGGTTGTTGGTTGTCATCAGAGTCGTTGATGTCGACAGTTGGATTATCGAAGTATGTGCGGCAATTCGAGCCAGCGTTGTTGTCGGTGAAGAGGAGAAGAAGGATCGGAGAGTTTTGGTCAATTAACTCTCAAATCTAGTCTCACTTTATAAATATTCAATTTTGCAATTTAAAACGGTTGCGTAGGTTTCTTTTTTATTTTATATTCTTCTTCAGATAATTCGATTGTCTCCGGACAATAACAATCGAACACCAATGAGTGAATAGGATCCCTTATGAAGAAGACGCACGTCGTTCTCGTTGACGATATTGATGGAACTCCTGCAAAAGACACCGTTGCATTCTCATTCCAGGGTGTGACCTACGAAATTGACCTCTCGGAAGAACACATTTCTGAAATGTCCGCTGATTTTGAAAAGTGGATTTCTTCATCGCGCCGTATCGGTGGTCGAGCAATCCGCGGTTCACGCGTGGCCTCGTCGACAGCTCTGTCGCGCGCAGGTGAAATTCGCGCATGGGCCACAAAAAACGGAATCCACGTTTCCGACCGTGGGCGCATCCCCGCCGACATCGTCGCGAAGTTTGAGAAGGCTCACGCCTGAGATAGGTCCTTGGGATCTATGACAACGCCCCTCGAAGATGGAAGAATGACGCCATGACATACACACTGGTGCTGCTCCGCCACGGCGAGAGCGAATGGAATGCAAAGAACCTCTTCACCGGCTGGGTTGACGTGCCGCTCTCCGAAAAGGGCCGCGCCGAAGCCGCACGTGGTGGTGAGTTCCTCAAGGAATCTGGCGTTCTGCCGGACCTCCTGTTCACCTCGATGTTGCGCCGCGCAATCATGACCGCGAACCTCGCACTCGATGCTGCCGATCGTCACTGGATCCCGGTTGAGCGTAACTGGCGTCTGAACGAGCGCCACTACGGTGCTCTTCAGGGTAAGAACAAGAAAGAAATCCGAGACGAATACGGCGAGGATCAGTTCATGCAGTGGCGTCGTTCCTACGACGTTCCGCCACCGGCAATCGAAGCTGGCTCCGAATTTAGTCAGGACACCGACCCGCGTTACGCAGGCGAGCCGATCCCGATGACCGAATGCCTGAAGGACGTCCTCGAGCGCCTGCTCCCGTACTGGGACGGCACCATCGTCCCGGCAATCAAGACCGGCAAGACCGTCATGATCGCCGCACACGGCAACTCGTTGCGCGCCATCGTCAAGCACCTCGACGAAATCTCCGATGAGGATATTGCAGGCGTCAACATCCCGACCGGTATCCCGCTTGTTTATGAGCTGGATGAGGAAACCCTCAAGCCGATCAAGAAGGGTGGCACCTACCTGGATCCCGAGGCAGAAGCAAAGATTGCTGCTGTCGCCAACCAGGGCAAGTGAGCATCTAGATAGCTGAACGAGTGGGGCGGATCCGCGAAAGCGGGTTCGCCCCATGTGTATTGTGCTGATTTGAATCCACATGTGAAGTCGATCGCGGGGGTGGATTGAGCGCCCGCCCCTCGTGAGTGGCTTCGGTCCGCCAGCGCCTAGTCGGGTAGGAAACGGGTGCAAATGGTAGACTTGTATCCGCTAGTCGCATATCTGCAGGGAGCTCTCATGACGTTCGAAATTGGTCAGACGGTCGTTTATCCGCACCACGGTGCAGCCACGATCGAAGAGATCTCTTCGCGCACGTTGCGTGGTGAAGAGATCACGTTCTTGACCTTGCGCGTCGAACAGGGCGACATGACCATTCAGGTTCCCGCAAATAACGTTGACCTTGTTGGCGTGCGTGAAGTTGTCGGTGAAGATGGCCTGGAAGAGGTTCTGAAGGTTCTTCGCGCCCCCTACGTTGAAGAGCCCACCAACTGGTCCCGCCGTTTCAAGGCAAACCAAGAAAAGATCGCAACCGGCGACATCGTGAAGGTCGCTGAAGTTGTTCGTGACCTGACGCGTCGCGACGATCTGAAGAAGCTTTCCGTTGGTGAAAAGCGTACCCTGACCAAGGCTCGTCAAATCCTCTGCTCCGAACTTGCGTTGGCGCGTAACATCACCGAAGAACAGGCAGCTACTCGCCTTGACGAAATCCTCGCCGAAGGTCGTATTACCCCTGAAGGCGCCGTAGACGCTGAGTGACCTGACCCGTCACACTTCGGATCCTCAATGTCAACCGCTCTTGCAGTCCTGACAGCAGCAGGCTCCGGCACCCGTTTGGGGTGTGACGGCCCCAAAGCTCTTGTTGAGCTTGCTGGCACTACTCTTCTTGAACGATCCGCCCGCGGGCTAGCTCAAGCTGGTGTTGCAGGCATCGTCGTGACAGCGCCCGCCGATCAGGTCGATACTTTCGCCACTTACTTTCCAGATGGACGTATCACGCTTACAAGCGGGCAAGGCGAATCCTGTTCAGTACCTGTTCTTGTCGTTGCCGGATCATCCGCGTCGCGTCAAGCCTCAGTTGCCCTCGGACTGGATGCGTTAGAGACCCTCGCCGAAACCCACGGGATGTGCCTTGACGCTTCAACCCCCGTCCTTGTTCACGACGCCGCGCGAGCTTTGACTCCGCCAGACGCGATTCGTCGCGTCATCGCAGCCGTCACGTCGGGATACAACGCCGTCATCCCGGTTCTGCCAGTGACCGACACGCTTAAACAAGTTGGCGACTCCACCGCGTCAGCACACCTAGACATCGGACTGCGCCCGGTGGTGGCAACCCTCGACCGTTCCACCCTTGTCAGCGTGCAGACACCTCAAGGATTCGCGTGGTCCACCTTGCGCGAAGCGCACGAGTCCGCCCGGATTCGTGCAGCAAATGAACGTACAGCGGCGACCGATGACGCGGGTCTTGTGGAAGACGCAGGTGGCCAAGTGATGACAGTCCCTGGCGACCTTCTATCCATGAAAGTCACAACCCGGCTCGACCTTGCGCTCGCAACACTTCTACTCGATCAATCCTGAAAACTGTCAGCTTGCCTGCCACCGCGGGGTAAGAAAGATGCCCGGTGTGGCCTCGTCAATGAGGGACTAGAACGGGGACGCAAGGCAGATAATGCGACCAACTTGTACGTCCACAAAACGTTCAAGAAATCAAATTTCTCTCCTCTTCGTGTTAAGTTCCAGATGTCAGCAACACTGACAGCGCCCAAAGCAGCGGACGTATGTCCGAGGAGAAACGAATGTCATCCACCCCAAACACCCCAGTGGCATCAAAAGAAAAAACGAAAATCCTGACGCGCCCCGTCATTGAATGGGCAGCGTGGGACTGGGGGTCGGCAGCGTTCAACGCTGTCGCCACCACTTTCGTCTTCTCCACCTACCTGACCAGCGATGGACTGTTCACCGATGCGGGCACCGCGAACTCGCGTCTGTCGATCGGGTTGACCGTCGCGGGCCTCATCATCGCTCTTCTCGCGCCGATTACCGGCCAGCGCGCAGACCGTCGCGGTAAGGGCGGTGTCTGGCTCGGCTGGTTTACCGGTGCGGTTGTCCTGTCGATGCTCGCCATGTTCTTCGTCGCCCCCGAATCGTCGATCGGGCCGAACGCGTCACTCTGGCTCGGTATTTCACTGCTGGGCGTCGGCAATATCTTCTTCGAGTTCGCGTCCGTGAACTACAACGCGATGCTCAACCACCTGGCTGATAAGAAGGACATGGGGCGTATCTCCGGCCTTGGCTGGGGAGCCGGCTATGTTGGTGGCATCGTCCTGCTACTCATCCTCTACGTTGGCTTGATTGGGCCGAACCTGCTGGGTGTGTCCACCGACAACGGTCTGAATATTCGTATCGCGATGATCATCGCGGCACTCTGGTTCGGTCTCTTCGCCCTGCCGGTCGTGCTGCACCCGCCGAAACCATCGGTCCTGCACCACGATGATTCGAAAGAATCTCTGCTCGACTCCTACCGTATGCTCTGGCAGACCGTGAAAGGCCTGCACCGCGAAGCACCGCACACACTGTTTTTCTTGCTGGCTTCCGCCGTCTTCCGCGACGGACTGGCAGGCGTTTTCACCTTCGGTGCAATCCTGGCAAAGTCCGCGTTCGGTTTCTCCGCCGGTGACGTCATGGTCTTCGCAATCGCCGCGAACGTTGTGGCGGGTCTAGCCACCATCGGCTTCGGCGCTCTGGACGACAAGATTGGCCCGAAAAAGGTCATTATCTTCTCGCTCGCTTCGATGGTCGTTTTCGGCCTGGGCGTCTTCTTCTTCCACGCGCACGGCTCGATTATCTTCTGGAGCCTTGGCCTGTTGCTCTGCATTTTCGTCGGCCCAACCCAGTCGGCATCCCGTTCGTTCCTCGGCCGTATCATCCCCGCAGGTCGTGAAGGCGAAGTCTTCGGCCTGTACGCGACCACCGGCCGTGCCGTCTCTTTCCTGGCACCGTTCATGTACGGTGTCTTTCTGAAGATCGGCAAGACGCAGTCCACCGGTGGCGACTACACCTACTGGGGCATCCTCGGTATCATCCTGATCCTCGCCGTTGGCTTGCTTCTGACCATTCCGGTCAAAGCAGACAAGGCACACCTGGAGCACCTCGAAAAGTAATGGGGGAGTAGCGGGCTGATTCTTTCTGCCTGCTCGCCTCTGTTCTCTTCCCGATTCTTGAGGTGCGCTTGTCGCGGGGGATCTCGACCGCCGTTTTCTTCGCGGGTACTCGCCCGCGGTTTCCCCGCGGAACCTCGTTTGCGCTGGCGAACTACTGAGCCCGAACGACGAGCGCAACCGCTGTTGCTGCCAAGCCGTCGCCTCGTCCCGTAAACCCAAGCCCGTCCGTCGTCGTGGCGCTGACGGAAACGGGAGCGCCGACGATCTCGCTCATCCGCTGGCATGCTTCGGGCAGACGCGCAGCCATGCGAGGCTTTGTGCCGATCACCTGCACGGTCGCATTACCGACGTGCCAGCCAGCTTTGCGCGCCATTCGGCATACCTCGACAAGGAACTGTTCGCCGGATGCGCCCGACCACTCGGGTCGACTGGTCCCGAACACGCTTCCCATTTCGCCCAGACCGGTCGCCGCTAAAATCGCGTCGCACACCGCGTGAGCTGCAACGTCGCCATCAGAGTGACCCTCCAGTGGGGTTTCGCCCGGCCACTCCAAACACGCGAGCATGAGCGTCTTGTCGGGCAGAATCCCACACTCGTCTGCGACTGTGAACGCGTGAACGTCGATCGCTTGGCCAATGCGGAAGGGGACGGGAGCGGAGTGAGCGGTGTCAGTCATGCTTTAAGGCTAGCCGGTGCGACGCGGATTTGGGACGGGGCCCGCGCGACAGCCTGACCCCGATAGGATCGGCGCATGCGGTACATTTCGACTCGCCAATCTTCGGCCGACAACGCGCGCTCGTTCAGCGACATCCTTCTGGAAGGACTCGCCCCCGACGGTGGCCTCTACATGCCTGAAAGCTACCCGCAACTGGGGGCGACAGACCTCGAAGAATTCAGCCGAGTCCTCGCAGATGAAGGCTATGCGGCGCTCGCTGCCCGCGTCCTCGAACTGTTCATTGACGACATTCCCTCCGAGCACCTGAAGGCGATTACCGCTCGCGCCTACCGCGCGCCCGCGTTCAGTGAGCCGGCGATCGTTCCGGTCACGCACCTCCAGTCCGGAGTCTGGGTGTCGCACCTGTCGAATGGTCCGACGGCAGCCTTCAAGGACATGGCGATGCAGTTGCTCGGCGAACTCTTCGAGTACGAGCTCGACCGTCGTGGAGATTGGCTGACGATTGTGGGTGCGACCAGCGGCGATACTGGCTCTGCTGCTGAGTACGCGCTACGAGGCCGGAATGGCCTGTCGGTCGTTATGCTCACTCCGGCCGGACGCATGACAGCATTCCAGCGCGCGCAAATGTTCTCCCTGCTGGACGACAACATTGTGAACGTCGCAGTTGAGGGCGTATTCGATGACTGTCAGGACTTGGTCAAGGCGGTCAACATGGACCCCGACTTTAAGGCGAAATGGCACCTAGGCGCGGTCAACTCGATCAATTGGGCGCGCCTGCTCGCCCAAGTCGTGTATTACGTCGCGACCTGGTTGCAGGTGGCACGAGGCGCGGACGGTGGTCTCGACCTGGATTGCCGAGTGAACGTCGTCGTTCCCTCGGGCAACTTCGGCAATATTTGCGCAGCCCACGTGGCGCGACAGATGGGCTTGCCATTGGGAATGCTTGTTGTGGCTACGAACGAGAACGATGTTCTTGACGAGTTTTTCCGCACCGGTGTCTACCGCGTTCGTTCTTCGGCCCAAACACTGGCAACCTCGTCGCCGTCGATGGATATTTCGAAGGCATCCAACTTCGAGCGCTTTATCTTCGACCTGCTTGGTCGCGACGGGGAGCGTACCGCTCAGCTGTTCGGTGAGGCCCTGAACTTAGACGGCTTCTTCGATCTGTCCGGCACTGAAGAATTTGCCACCCTTGGCGAAAACTACGGCTTCGTGTCGGGCACCTCAAACCATGCCCACCGCCTAGAACAGATTCTCTTCACCGAAGAAAACGACGGCTATCTGCTGGACCCGCATACCGCGGACGGCATGCACGTCGCACGCCAGTGGGCACCGCATGTGGACGGGGCGACCGTCGTCATGGAAACTGCGCTTCCCGTGAAGTTTGCCGACACGATCCGCGAGGCAACCGGCCACGAGCCTATCGTTCCCGCCCGATTCGCCGATATTGAGGGTGGTGAGCAACGCGTCGTGAGCCTGCCGAACGACGCCGACGCCCTGCGTGCTCTGATCGAAGAAAAGATCACGCCCGGAAACTGAGTTCCCGAAACGCTTGTCCCCTACGCCACCCCGCCCTTTCGTCGCGTTACGCAGTCCTAAAAGTGGAGGCGGCCTCGTACCGTGGGAGCTGACGCAGGTAGCATGGCACTATGACGCTTCACCTGTACGACTCGAAGTCCGCCACCCTGCAGCCACTGATTCCTGTAAACCCGGGGAAAGTGGGGATTTACTTATGTGGCGCGACGGTGCAGGGTGCGCCGCACGTCGGACACCTGCGCGCGGCCGTCGCGTTCGACTCGCTGATTCGTTGGCTGAAGCGCAATGGTCTGGATGTCACATACATCCGCAACGTCACCGACATTGATGACAAAATCCTCAACAAGTCCGCCGACGCGGGCGTTGAATGGTGGGCGTGGGCGCAGCGTTTCGAGCGTGAATTCACCGAAGCGTACGAGACCCTCGGTGTTCTGCCACCGACCTACGAACCTCACGCGACCGGTCATATTCCGGACCAGATTGACCTGATTAACCGCCTGATCGAGCGCGAGCACGCCTACGCCGACGGTCAGGGCAACGTCTACTTCTCCGTCGCCAGCCAGGACGATTACGGGTCGCTGACCCGCCAGAAGCTCGATGACATGCGCACCACCGAAGACGAGGCGCAGATTGACGCCGCCGTGGAAGCGGGCAAGCGCGATCCTCGCGACTTCGCGCTCTGGAAGGCAGCCAAAGCAAGCGAGCCGGAAACTGCGGCCTGGGATTCTCCGTGGGGACGAGGCCGCCCGGGCTGGCATCTTGAATGCTCTGCGATGTCGCGGCGCTATTTGGGCGACGAATTCGATATTCACGGCGGTGGAATCGACTTGCGATTCCCGCACCATGAGAACGAACAAGCGCAGTCACACGGCGCAGGTTGGGGATTCGCTCGCCTCTGGGTTCACAACGCGTGGGTTACCATAAAGGGCGAGAAAATGTCGAAGTCGCTGGGTAATGTGCTCTCCATCGACGCTCTGACTGCAGAGTATCCGGCTGCTGCCGTTCGTTGGGCGCTTTCGACCGTTCATCACCGCAGTGCCATCGAGTGGGGCCCCGAAACTGTGCCAGTAGCTGCCGCTGCATGGGCGAAGTTTTCCGCCTTCGTGGAACGCGCGATCGCGATTGCAGGCGAGGTTCCCGCTTCCGAAATTGCACTGCCTGCGTCCGAGCTACCCGAAGGCTTCGTGACCGCAATGGACGATGACCTGAACGTGGCCGGAGCACTTGCCGTCATCCACGAGCACATGAAGGCCGGCAACGTCGCCATCGAAGCGGGTGACACCGAAGCGGTCCGACGTGAACAGCAGTTGGTGCGCTCCATGCTTGATGTTCTCGGACTTGACCCCGCATCCGAGCAGTGGCGAAGCGGACTGGGCTCCGCTGGCACAGCTGGAGGTGCGGGATCTGGCGAACACGACGCGCTCGACACCCTCGTTCAGGCCGTCATCGAAGAACGTGCGCAGGCTCGCGCCGAAAAGGACTGGGCACGCGCAGACGCTCTTCGTGACCGCCTCGCGAACGCGGGAATCGAAGTCGCTGACGGGCGCGATGGAGCAACCTGGAAACTCGCCTGACCTTCCGTTGATCGCAGGCACGTCTCTCGCGCGAGGAATTGCCAAGGCCGATAATCGGAGCGAAAGCTGGAAATCGCTGGCGTTCCCGGCCTCGTCAATTGGTGAACAAGAGAAAGTGCGCCGTGATACCTACCGCAAATGGCGATATCGTGCGGGAAAACAGTCGGGGAGCGGATAGGCTTGCTATCTGAGCTGCTCGCCGGGAGGCGAGACCAACGAACGATAGGTGAAACTCATGGCGGGAAACGACGGTCGTCGTGGCGCAGTGCGCAAACCCGGATCGAAGAAGGGCGCGAAAGTCGGCACCGGCGGGCACTCGCGTCGTAGGCTCGAAGGTAAGGGGCCGACCCCGAAGGCTGAAGACCGGACTTACCATCCCGCGCACAAGCGCAAGATCCAGCGGGAAGCACGCGAAGCTCGGGAAGCAGCGATCGCACGCGCGCGCGCCAAGTCATCCATCAAGGTCGCCCCCGGCCACGAACTGATTGCCGGTCGCAACCCCGTCGCTGAAGCCGTCCGCGCCAACGTGCCGATTGAACGTGTCTTCGTGCTCGACAACGTGAAAGACGACCGCGTCGAAGAGGTCATTCGCCTCGCCACCCACATGGGTGCCCCCGTTTTCGAGGTCACCCGTCGCGATCTCGACGTCGCAACTGACGGTGCTGTCCACCAGGGCGTAGCCGTTGAGGTGCGCGGATACGAATATTCGCACGTCGAAGACCTGATCGTCGGGTCCTTCCAGAAGGTCGGAACGCCCCTGCTGGTCGCGCTTGACCAGGTGACCGACCCGCACAACCTGGGCGCGGTTCTCCGTTCCGCCGGAGCATTCGGTGCTGACGGCGTCATCATCCCGGAACGTCGCTCCGCAGGTGTCAACACCACCGCGTGGAAGGTCTCCGCTGGCGCAGCCGCCCGAGTTCCCGTCGCGCGCGCAACCAACCTGGTCCGTGCCCTCGAGGAGTGCAAGAAGAACGGTATGTTCGTCATCGGCCTTGACAGCGGGGGAGACGCCTCGTTGCGCGGGTTGAAGCTCGCCGACGCGCCACTGGTCGTTGTCACCGGCGCTGAAGGGGCGGGCCTGTCCCGACTGGTCCGCGAAACCTGCGACCAGATTGTGTCCATCCCGATCTCGTCCGCGGTCGAATCGTTGAACGCCGCCGTCGCAACCGGCATCGCCCTGTACGAGGTCGCCTCCGTCCGCGCGGAGGCTGCCGCGGTTAAGTGAGGTAACCGTCAACTACAGTAGGCATTGCCTGGCGAGCTAGGCGTGCTAGCTGAGCTAGGCGTCGCCAGCTGAGATAGGCGTCGCCAGCTTTTTCATCGTTCCCGTGTTTTCCCTTGCGTAAGAGCGCGGGCGCGAGGCATGTGTGGGTGCTCGGCGGAGTTTGGCGATGACGGGCCTCGGATTTTGTTGTGTAAGGTGATGTTTTCCCAGGTGAAAGCCCGTTTTTGTCGCCTTGTACGTCTTTTCTTTTTTGTCGCCTTGCATGTTTCTTCTTTCCTTAGCGCTCAGCCGGGTTGCCTTCAGCTGATCAGATGTGCCACGCATTCTGCGCGAGCACGTATTTTCGGCTGGAGTTGCGCGCGTGGCCTCGCGAATTATCGATAGTCCGCGACCGCGAATGATGCACGAGGCCGCCCACTTGTGCCCAGTCGAAAACTCACTATTGACGCGGAGTGAAAAATAGATATCATATTGATATCGCATTCGTGTAGAGCTAGTCGACCGGCTAGCGCGGGTCGCAAAGGAGAACTGATGTCGCACTCGGTGGCTCAGGAAGAGCACATCAACGTCAAAGGTGTAGCTGACAACGCGTTTGCTGAAGCAGAGGCGCGCGTGAATATTACGGAAAAGAAGGCGCCGGCACTCGGATCGGCGATCGCCTTCCCGACCGCCTTGATCCTGCTCGCAGGTTTCGCCTACTCGATCTACCTGTTCGTTATAGGCGTGATCGCGGCTGACGTTGACGAAGCGGGTGGTGTCGCAAGGATCATTTCCGGTTCGGTCATGTCCCTCCTCGTCATGCTGTTAATGCCCTGCTTGGCGGTCATCTCTCCCGGCCAGACCTCGGTTCGCCAGTTCTTCGGCAAGTACATTGGCACGGTTCGCAAGACGGGCTTGGTGCTGGTACCACCGTTTACGAATGGCAAGAAGGTCTCCGTCAAGGTCCACAACTTCGAGACGAGCGAGCTGAAAGTCAACGATTCCGACGGTAACCCGGTGAACATTGCGGCGATCGTCGTGTGGCAGGTTGCTGACACGGCGCGCGCGGTCTTCGCGGTCGAGCAGTACGAGGAATTCATCAAGGCTCAGGCGGAGTCGGCGTTGCGTCACGTCGCCACTTCGCACCCCTATGACGAGCCCGGCCCGGGCGAAACCTCGCTACGTGGCGGTACAGACGTTGTCTCGGCTGAACTTGCGCGCGAAGTTGCGGCTCGCGTTGAACTGGCCGGTCTTGAAATCGTCGAGGTTCGTATTTCGTCTCTCGCTTACGCGCCCGAAATTGCGCAGGCAATGTTGCAGCGCCAGCAGGCCGGTGCTGTGATCGCTGCCCGTGAGCAGATCGTCGAAGGCGCGGTCACCATGGTTGAGCAGGCGCTGAACCGTCTGGAAGACAATGACATCGTGTCGCTGGATGATGAACGCAAGGCTCAGATGGTATCGAACCTGCTGGTCGTGCTCTGCTCTGACCAGCGCACTCAGCCGGTTGTGAATGCGGGCTCACTGTACTGACCTGCTGGGTTGGTACTGGGGAGTGTGAGTCGCCGGGTGAGTAAATGACTCCGAAGAATGAGCGCAAGCAGATTCTTCTGCGCTTAGATCCTGCCGTCCACGAGGCGTTGTCTAAGTGGGCGGCAGACGATCTACGCAGTGTGAACGCGCAGATTGAGATCATTCTGCGTCGCGCGCTGAAGGATGCGGGGCGTGAAGCAAAGGCTCAGCCACTTCGGCGGCGAGGCCGCCCGCCCAAGCAAACGCCACCCGCCGAAGGGGGCGGAGTAAGATTTCTAATGCTTAAAGCGTACGTGAAGGCGTACGCGTTAGCGTGTCCGCTGTTACTGCCACTGCTGCTCGAGCCAATCTGTATCGCTCGAATTATGAGTGGCTGGTTACAGACTTAAGCGGTTACTACTCGCGTCGTATCAACGTCCAACATCGACTCGTTAACAACGTCTTTCCAGAAACTCTAAGTGTCCACGTTCTCCGCATGTGGAGTTCTGCGAGTAGGAGCGTTCTTCTGGAATAACCTGCGGAACGGTTACTGCTCACGCCCTGGCGTAAAACTCGGTAGAATTGTGCGAGGTGCGGCCATAGTCGTACGTATAGCAAGAATATCGGGGAGAAACCCATGCCAGCCGTGATCGTGCTCGGTGCCCAGTGGGGCGACGAAGGTAAAGGTAAGGCGACCGACCAGCTCGGCCAGAACACTGACTATGTCGTGAAGTTCAACGGCGGTAACAACGCCGGTCACACTGTCGTCATCGACGGTGAAAAGTACGCACTGCACCTGCTACCCGCGGGCATTCTATCCAAGGGCGTTACCCCGATCATCGGCAACGGCGTCGTCGTCGACATTGATGTTCTGTTCCAGGAACTGGCAGAAATGGAATCGCGTGGCGTTGACTGCTCGCGCCTGAAGATTTCCTCCAACGCTCACATCATCCCCAGCTACAACCGTCTGATGGACCAGGCGAACGAGCGCGCTCGTGGGAAGAACCAGATCGGCACAACCGGCCGTGGCATCGGCCCGACCTACGCGGACAAGATGAACCGCGTCGGCATTCGCATTCAGGATCTGTTCGACCCGAAGACACTGAGCGAGAAGATCGAGGCAGCTCTCGCTCCGAAAAATGAGGTTTTCGCAGCCGTCGGCATGGAAACCCTCGATCCTGACACCGTCACTGAAGAACTGCTCGCATACGCTGATCGTATCCGCCCGATGGTCTGCGATGCGTCTCTCGAAGTGAATGAGGCGCTTGATCGTGGCGACACGGTGCTTTTTGAAGGTGGTCAGGCCACCATGCTCGACATCGACCATGGCACATACCCGTTCGTGACCTCGTCGAACCCGACCGCCGGCGGTGCGCTGACTGGCACCGGTGTTGGCCCGACCCGCATCGACCGCGTTGTCGGTGTTGCGAAGGCGTACACGACGCGCGTGGGTGAAGGCCCGTTCCCGACAGAACTTGATGACGAGGTCGGTGAGGCCCTGCGTCACAAGGGTGGCGAATTTGGTGTGACCACCGGTCGTGCTCGCCGCACCGGCTGGTTCGACGCGGTTGTCATGCGCTACGCGACCCGCATCAACGGCCTGACTGACATCTGCCTGACGAAGCTCGACGTCCTTTCTGGCTATCCGACCATTCCGGTCTGCGTCGCCTATGAGGTCGATGGCACCCGCATGGAAGAAATGCCTCTTGACCAGGTCGGTTTCGAGAACGCTGTCCCGGTGTACGAAGAACTGCCCGGTTGGGAAGAGGACATTACCGGTTGCCGTACCTTCGAAGAGTTGCCGAAGAACGCGCAGGATTACATTGCGCGCCTCGAAGAGCTGTCGCGCTGTCGCATTCAGTCGATCGGCGTCGGCGCTGGTCGTGAAGCGACGATTGTCCGCTACCCGCTGATCTGACACCGCTGGCGACCGTCCGCCGTTTGGTGGAGTCGTCGCCCCACGCAGACTGAGCTGCTACTTCACTGATTTCGGTGTGAACGTAGCAATGCCGTCCGCGATCATATTGACGAGGCCTGGCCCGGGTGAAACACCCGGGCCAGCCTTGTTTTATCCCTTGGCGTTCACAGGGGCCTACAGGGAACGGGCGGAATAGAAAAAGTGGCCACGACAGGAAACCCATCGTAGCCACTTTTCAACGACTAGACACCGAGCCGAAAGCGCCTGTCGGCGCGAAGGCCGCTCGTAGCGGCAGAGTTTGGAGCCCGGGGCTTAACAACTCGGTGCGCGTACAAGCATACGTAATGCGAGCCTCGCCAGCGAGGGGAGGACAGGTGGGACATCCCACCAAAATGTGCGACCATGAATCGTATGGAGTCTGTTCCCACTCGACGTGCCTTGACGCCCCATTCTCATCGAGGGCGTCGCGGTTTAAGCGACCGCCTTTCGATGGCAACCCTGTCGATCGCGACCGGTATGCGCTTATCCGCGGTCATCGTTCTTCTTTTCTCGATTCTGACCGTGGTCGTGTGGGCGTTGCCGGCAACGTCTTTGACGTTTGCTCCCCTGATTGCTCTGATCGGTGTTGTTCTTGCCTTCACGTGGGGTGCGCTTACCGGTCTGGATCTTCCTCCCCTCACGATTATCGCGTTGGCGCTTTCAGCAGCTGTTCTGCCGATGACGGTCGCGCTGACGGGCGACTTAAAATATGGCGTTCCGGTGATCGGGGCGTCGGTTGTTGTGATTGTTGCTTCGGTGATTTTCACGGCTCCAACGCCAACGAATCACTCGTTTATCACGGGTGAGAATTGTGCTGAAACGATTGCGCAACGCCAGCGTGAGCGGGCTCTTCAGGAAGCTCTTATCGCAGGTGAATCAGTCGATGAGGCCGATGTGATGGTGCTACGCCGAGTGAAGACTCGTCCCAATGAGCGTCCGACCTCTTTGACTCTTGCTTCCGCGATTGGAGCCTTGATTCTGATTGCCGCGTCGGCTGCGTGGATCACGTTGAATTCTCTTGAGCAGTGGAGCGTGATGATCCCCGTTGCCGCGGTCTTGATTGCGCTGATTGTGTGGGGAGACCAGATTGGCCACACCTATCGTTCGCAGTCGATTGGTGCGCTTTCGGTGGGAGCGATCTCGGGCGCAATCATTGGTGTTGTCGCATATATTGCCGGTCGTGCATCGCAGATGACGCCGATTATTCTTCCGGGCCTTGCCTCCGTCATCGGTCCGATTCCGGCGGCCGCTCTTTTCGGTCTGCTTGAAGGTGTGGCTGTTGGTGTGACGATTGTGGTTCTTGATGGTCTGCTGGGTGATCACACGACGCGTCGCCCGCCGACAGGGGCGCTGGGTCGCGCCTGCGCAAAGTTCTTGGTTGCCGCGATTCCGATTTACGCGTTGATCCGCATCGGTGGCATCTGAGCCAAATCCTCGCTTCGAGCCTCGAAACTGCTGACTGACGCGGTGGTGACGAACCCAAATATCGCATGGGCGCGCGCAAACCTTTAGGCTAATTTCCATGATGGTTATTCCTGCTGATTTGCCTGTTGCTCTTGCTCCTCTCGCCTGGATGCTCGGTACGTGGAAGGGCTGGGGCATGGTCGCAGGCGCTGAAACGGATACTGCGATCATTGAAGAGATGCGCGGTGAGATTTGTGGTGAGCAGATGCGTTTCACCACGTCGATTTACCAGGGTCTTCCGGCTCCCGGCGTTGAGATTGAGCCGACGTGGGATGCTGCCGAGGGGCTGTCGCACATTGGTCGCGGTCAGCTTCTGGTCGAAGAGACGATGTACGTGTCGGTGATGCCGACTACGGGTGAGCTGCCTCCTCCGGGTCAGTATGTGTCGCGCGAATTCACGGCGACTTCGGCTCTGACGAATGGTCTTGGTGTGCTGTGGGCGGGCGTGGGAGTTGGCCCGCGCGTGCAGATGGTGTCGGATGCGATTGCGCGCGACGCGAAGGCGCAAGAGGTCGAGCACCTGGGGCGCATGTACGGCCTGGTCGCGGGTGAGCTCATGTGGACGCAGGAAAAGACTATTGCCGGTGGCGAAGCTGGAGTTGAGTTCTCGGGTCGCCTGATGCGTACCGAGCAGGCGCACACCGCGTCGGGCGAAGCCGTTGAGGGAATTGACGCCGAGGCTGAGAGTGGTTTCCTTGTCTGATTCCCCCGTTTCTTCCGCTACGTCGGATTCGCCTGCTGATGAGTGGCTGTCTCCGCTTGCCACGTGGCCGGGTGCGATTCTCACGTCCGACGATCTAGGGGACCAGGACACCCGCGCTAAAGACGCTGACACCCCTGAAGAAGGAGCGGAGCCAAAGACCTTTGCGATCCCCGCGACGCCGATTGCCCTGCATTACGGCGACCCTTTGGAGGAACAGTGGGCCTTGGAAGAGGGCCGCGCGATCACGGATCGCGCAGACTTGGGCGTCATCACCGTGTCTGGTGTGGATCGTCAGACGTGGCTGACCAGCATTACGACGCAGATTGTCACGGGTATGGGCCCGGGGGATTCGAAGGAGCTTCTGGTTCTGGATCCTCAGGGTCATATTGAGCACCAGGCTGCAGTAGCGGACGACGGCGAGAATACGTGGTTGATCTGCGAAGGCCATGACACCCGGGGTCTAGCGGAATTCTTGCGTTCGATGCAGTTTGCTCTGCGCGTGCGGGTTGATGTGCGTTCTGACGTGACGGTGTTCGCGACCGCGGGCAGTGACACGGATACAGCTACCGGGCTTCCCGGCCTCGTGCTGACCTGGAACGATCCGTGGCCGGGCACGACCGAGGGAGGCACGGAATACTTCCAGGGCTCTCATCCGGGCGAACGCTCACGGATACGTTTGCATGTTGTGCATCGCGACGGGGCGAAGCAGTTTGTTACCGACTGGCTGGCCGCTGATGCGAAGCGGAAGCCTGCGGGGTTCCTTGCGTGGGAGGCGATGCGTATTGCTGCGTGGCGCCCGCGCTTGGGTGTCGACACGGACGCGCGGTCGATTCCGGCTGAGGTCGATTGGCTGCGCACTGCGGTCCACACGAATAAGGGCTGTTATCGCGGGCAGGAGTCGATTGCTCGCGTGCTCAATTTGGGGCGTCCGCCGCGTCGCCTGACGTTCCTGCAGCTTGATGGTTCACGAGGCGACCTTCCCGAGGTAGGTACTCGCATTGAATCGAACGGTCGAGTTGTTGGTGTCGTGACCTCTGTTGCTCGCCATGCGGAGTTTGGTCCGATTGCTTTGGCGGTGCTTGCGCGCAACATTCCGGCGTCGATGGTGTTCGACTTGGACGGTATTGCTGCAGCTCAGGAACTGATTGTTCCCGTTGATGGCAAATCTGCAATGTCCCCCGAAACGCGTCCGGGCGCTGATTTGAATAATCCTGATCTGCGTCGCCATGACGTGTCGCCGATCGGTGGCCTGGGCGCGTTGGGAGCCCGCTGATGCGCGCGGTTATTCAGCGCGTGACCAGCGCTTCCGTGTCTGTTGACGGTCAGGTTGTCGGAGCGATTGATCGCCCGGGTCTGATGGTGTTGCTCGGCGTGAAAAGGGGAGACGGTGCGGAGCAAGTTGCGACTGTCGCCCGTAAAATCGCGGAACTTCGTATTCTCGGTGATGAGCAGTCCGCCTCGGAACTCGGTGCTCCGATCCTGGTGGTTTCGCAGTTCACGCTCTACGGGGATACGCGCAAGGGACGTCGCCCCTCGTGGGTGAATGCCGCCCCGGGCGATGAAGCGCAGCCTCTCGTCGATGCGGTTGTCGCCGATTTACGAGGTCGCGGACTCGAAGTAGCAACGGGCGAATTCGGCGCGATGATGGAAGTTTCGCTGGTCAATGATGGCCCGTTCACCGTACTGGTGGAATCCGAAGCGTAACTGAAACAGCCGGGAGCCGATCAGCCTCGTCGATATTCCTTTTTCACCCCATGGCGAACTAACGCGCATATAATCGTGCGCTCGCTTAGTGTGGTTTCAGTTGAAGAATCACTCCGCGCGTTGGCGCGGTCCCCGGACACAAAGGGAATGACATGTTCGAACGGTTTACCGACCGAGCTAGGCGCGTCGTCGTCCTCGCGCAGGATGAAGCGCGCGGGCTCAAGCACAACTATATCGGGACTGAGCACCTTTTGCTCGGCCTGATCTCCGAAGGGGAAGGCGTCGCCGCGAAGGCACTCGCGATGATGGACATTAACGATGGCGACGTCCGTGCGTCCGTCATTGAGATCATTGGCGAAGGCGAAAAGACGGTTGAAGGCCACATTCCCTTCACACCGCGCGCAAAGCGAGTCTTCGAGCTGTCACTGCGTGAGGCACTGCAGCTTGGCCACAACTACATCGGCACCGAACACCTTTTGCTCGGCCTACTGAAAGAAGGTGAAGGCGTTGCCGCCCAGGTCCTGACCAAGCGTGGCGCTGACCTTTCCCAGGTCCGCCAGAACGTGATCCAGCTACTCAGTGGATACCAGCGCGGCGAAGGCGAAGGACGCGAATCTGTCGGCGCCGGCGTTGGCGGGTCCTCCACACACGAACGCCAGAACTCTGCGGTTCTGGAGCAGTTCGGTCGCAACCTGACCCAGGCTGCTCGCGATAACAAGCTTGACCCGGTGATTGGCCGTCGCATCGAGATGGAGCGCGTCATGCAGGTCCTCTCGCGTCGCACCAAGAACAATCCGGTTCTGATCGGTGAACCCGGCGTGGGTAAGACCGCCGTCGTCGAGGGACTGGCGCAAGCAATCGTCCACGGTGATGTGCCCGAAACGATCAAGGACCGCCAGATCTACAGCCTGGATATGGGTTCGCTAGTCGCTGGCTCGCGCTACCGTGGCGACTTTGAAGAACGCTTGAAGAAGGTTCTCAAGGAAATCCGTACGCGTGGCGACATCATCCTCTTCATCGACGAAATTCACACCCTGGTCGGTGCGGGCGCCGCTGAAGGGTCGATTGACGCCGCCCAGATGCTCAAGCCCATGCTTGCGCGTGGCGAGCTCCAGACGATCGGCGCGACCACGAACGACGAGTACCGCAAGTACATCGAAAAGGATGCGGCGCTTGAGCGACGCTTCCAGCCCGTCAAGGTCGACGAGCCGAGCGTTGAGGAAACCGTCGAAATCCTGAAGGGCTTGCGTGACCGCTACGAGGCGCACCACCGCGTCATCATCACCGATGAAGCAATCAAGGCAGCCGCTGAACTTGCGGACCGATACATCTCTGATCGCTTCCTGCCGGACAAGGCCATCGATCTGGTCGATGAGGCGGGCGCACGCCTGCGTATTCGTCGTATGACCGCTCCGCCGGAGTTGCGTGAACTTGACGAGAAGATCGCCGAAGTTCGTCGCAACAAGGAATCGGCGATCGACGATCAGGACTTCGAGAAGGCAGCCGGCCTGCGCGACGAAGAATCTAACCTGGTTGCTCAGCGTGAAGAGAAGGAAACGTCCTGGAAGGGCGGAGAATCCGACTCCATCGCAGAGGTCACGGAAGAAGAGATCGCCGAGGTCCTGGCCATGTCGACTGGCATCCCGGTCTTCAAGCTGACCCAGACTGAGACGACGAAGCTTTTGAAGATGGAAGATGAGCTGCACAAGCGTGTCATCGGTCAGGAAGAAGCTGTTCGCGCGCTGTCGCAGTCGATCCGCCGTACTCGCTCTGGACTGAAAGATCCGAACCGTCCCGGTGGCTCGTTCATCTTCGCCGGTCCGACCGGTGTCGGTAAGACCGAGCTGGCGAAGGCGCTTGCCGAATTCCTGTTCGGTGACGAAGATGCTCTGATCCAGCTGGACATGTCCGAGTTCTCTGAGAAGCACACGGCATCGCGGCTTTTCGGTGCTCCTCCTGGCTACGTCGGTTACGACGAGGGTGGCCAGCTGACCGAAAAGGTTCGCCGCAAGCCGTTCTCTGTCGTCCTCTTCGACGAGGTTGAAAAGGCTCACCCGGACATCTTCAACTCGCTACTGCAGATCCTCGAAGAAGGTCGTCTGACTGACTCTCAGGGACGCAAGGTCGACTTTAAGAACACGGTCATCATCATGACGACGAACCTTGGTACACGTGACATCAACAAGGGTGTTTTGACGGGCTTCCAGTCCGCTGACAACTTGACGCATGACTACTCGCGTATGAAGGCAAAGGTTGATGAAGAGCTCAAGCAGCACTTCCGCCCCGAGTTCTTGAACCGCGTCGATGACACGATCGTGTTCCCGCCACTGAACAAGGATCAGATCAAGCAGATCGTCGACCTGATGATCGCGAAGCTGGCCAAGCGTATGGAAGCGCAGGACATGCACCTGCAGCTCACCGACGAAGCATGCGATCTGCTGGCCGATCTTGGCTTCGACCCGGTGCTCGGTGCGCGCCCCTTGCGTCGTGCCATCCAGCGCGAGATCGAAGACGCTCTGTCTGAGCGCATCCTCTTCGGAGAGATCGTTGCCGGCCAGGTTGTCACGGTCGGTGTCGAGGGTGAAGGTCCGGACCGAAAATTCACTTTCAACGGTCAATGACTTTCAACGCTCAGCGACCTTCAACGGTCAGCGACCGGCGTTGAACGTGTAGAGCTGGCGGGTTCACCCTTGTGGGTGGGCCCGCCAGTGTTTTTGTGCACCGACTGCACTTGGTGCGACGATTTTGCGTGTTTGAGCTTGGATGTGTCGCGTGGGGTGTAGGTGGTGTGGTGGTGGGGTTGGTTTTTGTGCACCGACTGCACCTGGTGCGACGGTTTTGCGTGTTTGAGCTTGGACGTGTCGCGTGAGGTGTAGGCGGTGACGCGCGTCGGCGTGTTTTGTGCTCCCGAGTGCACCTGGTGCGACGGTTTGGCGTGTTCGAGCCCGGTTGTGTCGCGTCAGGTGCAGTGTGTCGCGGGGGGCCTCGTCGATGGGGAGCGGAACGAGGTGTAGACACACCTCTACCCCTACTGATCTACCCCTACTGAAACAGCGCGAAAATGTCACATATGCGACAAACTTCCTAAGCGAACTGCAAAGATGCTGAAAACAAAGGTAAAGCATTCGGTGACCTAAGTCCCTTTTTGCTATTCTTCCCACTAGCGGCCCGATGGCGGGCCACTTTTACGTGATCGACGGAAGCTGAGGACCTCAATGGTCAAGTATGTGTATGACTTCTCCGAGGGCGACAAGTCCATGAAGGACCTGCTCGGAGGTAAGGGCGCAAACCTTGCGGAAATGACGAAGCTTGGACTGCCCGTTCCCCCCGGATTCACCATTACCACCGAGGCGTGCCGCGCATACCTCAAGGATTCGATTGTTCCCGAATCCCTGGAAACCGAGGTGACTACCGCTCTTCGCCGAGTCGAAGACCAGATGGAACGCCACCTGGGTGACCCCTACAACCCGCTCCTCGTTTCGGTGCGTTCGGGCGCAAAGTTCTCGATGCCGGGCATGATGGAAACCGTCCTCAATATCGGTCTGAACGACGACTCAGTTCAGGGCCTCGCAAAGATCTCGGGCAACGAGCGCTTCGCATGGGACTCCTACCGTCGTCTGATCCAGATGTTCGGCAAGACGGTTCTCGACATTGATGGTGACCTGTTCTCCGACGCCCTGGACGATCTGAAGACAACTCGTGGCGTCAAAGGCGACACCGAACTGACCGCTGACGACCTGAAGGGCCTCGTTGAGACCTTCAAGAAGATCGTCTCCGAGCAGAAGGGCATGGATTTCCCGCAGGATCCTCGCGTCCAGATGGACATGGCCATCGAAGCCGTGTTCCGCTCCTGGAACACCGAGCGCGCACGCATCTACCGTCGTCGTGAGCGCATCCCCCACGACCTGGGCACTGCAGTCAACATCTGCACCATGGTCTTCGGCAATATGGGTGAAGGCTCCGGCACCGGCGTCTGCTTCACCCGCGACCCCTCGTCCGGCCACGCAGGCGTGTACGGCGACTACCTTGAGAACGCTCAGGGCGAGGACGTCGTTGCAGGTATCCGCAACACCCTGTCCCTCGCCGACCTCGAGAATATCGACAAGGCTTCCTACGACAAGCTGCGCGGCATCATGCGCAAGCTTGAAACCCACTACCGCGACATGTGTGACATCGAGTTCACCATCGAGCGTGGCAAGCTCTGGATGCTCCAGACCCGCGTTGGTAAGCGCACCGCTGCCGCCGCATTCCGTATCGCCATCCAGCTGACCGAAGAAAAGCTGATCACCCGCGACGAGGCCCTGACTCGCGTCACCGGCGATCAGCTGACCCAGCTGATGTTCCCACAGTTCGACTCGAAGGCTGCCAAGGAACTCATCGCACGTGGCATGGCCGCTTCACCGGGCGCAGCAGTCGGCAAGATTGCCTTCGACAACGCTCAAGCTGAGAAGTTCCACGCTGACGGCGTCAAGTGCGTTCTGGTTCGTCGCGAAACCAACCCGGATGACCTGCCGGGCATGGTTGTCGCCGAAGGCGTTCTGACCGCCCGCGGTGGCAAGACCTCGCACGCTGCTGTTGTCGCGCGTGGCATGGGCAAGACCTGCGTCTGTGGCGCCGAAGCACTCGAGATCGACGCCGATGCCGGCACCGTCGTCATTGATGGCACCACCTACACCTCCGACGATACGATCGCGATCGACGGTCAGACCGGTGAAATCTTCATCGGCGAGGTCCCGGTTACCGACTCTCCGGTCACCACCTACCTGTCGCACGGCCTCGAAGCTGGCCTGATTGCTGCCGGCAACGACGAAGGCACCCAGGAACTGGTTAAGGCCGTTGACAAGATCCTGCAGCGCGCCGACAAGGTTCGTCGCCTGCGCGTCCGCGCCAACGCTGACACCCCGACCGACTCGCGTCGCGCGATCGAGTTCGGCGCTGAAGGCATCGGTCTCTGCCGTACCGAGCACATGTTCCTCGGCGCACGTCGCCCACTGGTTGAGCGCGCAATCCTCTCCGCACCGGGCTCGCAGGAACGCGCTGCAGCGTTCGGCGAACTCGAAAAGCTCCAGAAGCAGGACTTCCTCGAGATGCTCGAGGTCATGGATGGCAAGTCGATGACCGTCCGCCTGATTGACCCGCCGCTCCACGAGTTCATGCCGGCACTGTCCGAGCTGGAAATCAAGGTTGCTGTCGCGAAGGCGACCGGCGAAGCTGATCCGGCTGACGAGAAGATGCTGGCTGAGGTTCGTCGCTTCCACGAGCAGAACCCGATGCTCGGCCTGCGTGGCGTCCGCCTCGGCATTTACCTGCCCGGCCTGTTCGCCCTGCAGATGCGCGCACTCTGCGAGGCAGCCGCTGAACTCGTTTCCCGTGGCCTGTCCCCGAAGCCGGAAATCATGGTTCCGCTGGTCGGCTCCGTCCGCGAGCTCCAGCTGATCCGCGAAGAGGGCGAAGACATTATCGCCGAGGTCGCAGCCGAGCGTGGCGTTGACCTGTCCGGTGTTACCATCGGCGCAATGATCGAGCTTCCGCGTGCAGCAATGACCGCTGAAGATCTCGCTGAAGAAGCTGACTTCTTCTCGTTCGGTACGAACGACCTGACTCAGACCGTCTGGGGCTTCTCGCGTGACGACGTCGAAGGCGTCTTCTTCCCGCACTATATTGAGGCCGGCATCTTCGGTGTTTCGCCGTTCGAGTCCATCGATGTCCACGGTGTTGGCACCCTGGTCCGCGAGGGCGTGACGCGCGCTCGTTCGACCAAGCCGAACATCAAGCTGGGTGTATGTGGCGAGCATGGTGGCGATCCGCTGTCGATCCACTTCTTCCATGAGGTCGGCGTCGATTACGTGTCGTGCTCGCCGTTCCGCGTCCCGGTTGCTCGCCTTGAGGCTGGCCGCGCCGCGGTCCTCACCGAGGAGGCCTGAGCCGATTTCACGGCCCGGGTCGGGCACCCGTGGAACGGGAGTCGGCCCGGATCGTGCTCTCCCGTCGCCGATGAGCGGCGATGAGAGCCCGTCGAACCTCGGAGCCCCCGCCCTCGACCGTCGTGGCCGAGAGCGGGGGCTCCGCCTTCCCCGGGATCGGGCGGCTACTGCGGTGGTCTATGGTGTGAAGGTGGCTGCGAGCACTGAGAACTCCTCGGGGTCGGCATCAGCGAGCGGGATCAGGCGGTGTCGCCCTCCGGCTGTTTCCGCTCGATTATCGCGTATGTCGAAGGCTCTCGGGCGCTTCCGGTTTCCGGAATCCCAGGATCGGAGGCCCGCGTTCCGGAGATCCGCGGTCCGGTGGTGCCCGCGGATTGACAATTTAGGTAAGGGTGCCCTTAACTATATGTGTCCAACCTTGTCAGTATATGCGCTCGTTAAAGAACAGAGGAGCGAACCCATGTCGAAGAAGAATCTGGCGCTCGCCGTCGCCCCAGCAGCGTTGAGTGCCCTGCTCATCCTCGGGGTCACGACGGTCTTCTCCGCCTGCCCCCGTCGAGAGGACGGCACCTGGATGCACTGTCACCAGTGTCAGAACACGGTCGCTGCGGGAGGCGTCGGCCTCGTTGTCCTCTTCGGGACCGCTGCTTTCGTGAAGAACAGGGGTGTGAGGATCCTTCTTCAGCTTCTCGCCGTCATCGCGAGTGTCGTCCTCTTCTTCGTCCCCGGCGGGATTTGCCCCATGTGCATGATGAAGAACATGCGCTGCTACACCGTATTCCAGCCCTTCACCCGGGTGATGACGGGTCTCATCGCCCTGTCCGGCGCAGGGGCGCTCGCCACCGTGGCGAAGCGCGGCGAGCGGGCCGTCGCCTGAGATGAGGGCGCGCGCCATCGCGCTTCCGCCCTCCCCCGCGAGGCGGAAGCGGCGCGCGATCGTAGTCGGGGTCGCGCTGCTCGCGCTCGCGCTCGCCATCTTCGGGATCCACCGCCTTCGGATGGACGCCGCCTATCGGGAGGCTCTCCGCCTCGAGGAGGTCGGCGAGCGCGAAGGGGCCTACCGCTCCTATTCACGCCTCGATGGGTACGCCGACTCGGCCGAGCGCCTTCGGGGGATGACTGAGGCGGACCCTGCCCTCCCTCATCGTTCGGCGAAGAAGGGGGATCTCATCGAGTTCGGCTCCTTCGAACAGGACGGCGATGCCGCGAACGGCCCGGAGCCGATCCGCTGGATCGTCCTCGACCGGATCGACGGGAGGCTGCTGCTGCTTAGCCGCGATTCCCTCGACGCCGCCCCCTACCACCGCGTCCCCTTCGAGCCCGTCACCTGGGAGCGCTCCGACCTCCGCAGATGGATGAACTCGGACTTCCTCGCGGCGGCTTTCAATGAAAGCGAGCTCTCCCTCATCCCGACGGTCGAGGTCCCCAACGCTCCGCAGTCCGCGACCGGCACCGCTGCGGGCCCCGCGACGAAGGATCGCGTCTTCGCGCTGAGTGAGACCGAGGCCTCGATCTACATCTCCAACGCCGTCGAGCGCGCCGCGCTCGGTTCGGCCGCCCTATCCGCGGCCGTCGACAACGACGATCTGCCCGCGGACGAGGAGGGGCGGGCCGACTGGTGGTTGCGCTCCCCGGGAACCTACGACTTCACGGCGCAGTACGTCGACCGTGAGGGCGTACGCCACGGCTCCGGCGCCGCCGCCGATGCGACCTACGGGGTCCGCCCGGCCCTGTGGCTCGATACGAGCGCGGGAGGCGCCGGGTGATGAGGCGCGACCGTCTTTCCCTAAGGGGCCTCCCGCTGAAGAGCGCGCGGGCCCGCCCGCTGCGGACGATGATCCTCGCGCTCCTCGCGCTCGCGCAGACCGCCTGCGCGCTGACGGGCCTGCTCCTCGTGCAGTCGACGAGGGCTGAGCTCTCCCTGGCTCGAGACAGACTGGGCGCGGACGTCGTCGTCTACCCCTCGGCGGGCTTCCTGCAACTCGACAAGTCCTGCGTCCAGATGGTCGGCAGCCCCGTCCTCTTCCACAAGGAGCGCTCGACTCTGTCGCGTCTGAACTCCAACGAGGACATCGATCGCATCGCCTATCAGCTCTACCTGTCGGACGCGAGCGGCGGGGGGGAGCCCCTCTGGATCATCGGTTTCGACCCGGCCTCCGACTTCGTCGTCGCGCCCTGGCAGCGCGAGGGCCCCGATCACGTGGTGCCGGAGGGATCCGTCGCAGTGGGCGCCGATGTGGCGGTGTCGCGGGAGGGCACGGTGACCCTCTTCGGCGAGGAATGGCCGGTCGACGCCCATCTCGAGAGGACCGGCGCCGAGCTGGACAAGGCGGTGCTCGTGCCGATAGGCTCCCTCGAGCGGGTGATCGCCGCCGCGGTCGCCGCAGGCGACGATTCCTTCGCCTCTCTCGACCCGCAGGCCGACTACTCGGTCGCGCTGCTACGACTCAAGGAGCGCTCCGAGGCGGAATCGGTGACGAACTGGATCAACCTCTACGTCCGACGCGTGACGGCCGTCCATTCGGAGGAAGCGCTGGTGGGGACCGCCTCCTCGATGTCCGCGCATTCGTCCATGCTCGCCGGGGTCGCGGCCCTGACGTGGCTGATCCTGCTCGGGGCGCTCGCCGTCGCCCAATGGGCGCTGTTCAACGAGCGGCGCCGCGAGGCGAACGTGTGGCGGATCCTCGGGGCTTCGAGGGCCCTCGTCGAGCGCGTCCTCCTACGGGAGGCGCTCATGGTCCACGCCTCGGGGGCCCTGCTCGGGGCGCTCGTGGCCGCGGGGCTCGTCGCCCTCATCGGCGTCGCGCCCGTGAGGAGCGAGCTCGTCTCCCCGGGCAACCTCGCCGCGCTCGCCGCCGCGGCGGTGGCGATGAGCCTCCTCGTCGCCTGGATCGGCGCAAGGGCCGTGCTTCCGAGGCTGTTGCGAGCCGCCGACGACTCGATGCTGTTGACGACGTAGGAAGGAGACGGATCTATGCGTTCTTTGAGGGAGCTGCCCCTTCGCGCTCTGCGCGCGCACCCGACTCGCGCCTTCGCGCTGTTCGTATTTGCAGCGCTCATGGCCTCGGCTGTCTTCGGGGGAACCATCCTCGTTCAGGGGATCCGCGGTGGCCTGGCGACGGTGGAGGCCCGTCTCGGGGCGGATGTGCTCGTCACCCCGAGCGACGCCGGCGGGGATTTCGACGCCCGGACCTTTCTCCTCGAGGCCGAGCCGGGCTATTTCTATATGGATGCAGGAGTCGTTGCGAGGGTCCGCGATGTCGCCGGCGTGGAGAAGGCGTCCCCCCAGATATTCCTCGCATCCGCGAGGGCGAGCTGCTGCTCGGGGAGATACCAGGTCATCGCCTTCGATCCGGAGACGGATTTCGCCATTCAACCGTGGATCGCCGACACGACGGGCGGCGTGGAGATCGGCGAGATGGACGTCCTCGTGGGAGCGAACGTCGCCGTACCGGTCGACGGCTCCTTCAAGATCTACGGTCGGACTCTCAGGGTCGTCGGCCAGTTCGATCCGACGGGCTCGACCCTCGACAACGCCGTGTACGCGAACTTCGACACGGGCAGGAGCCTCATGGCGGCCTCCTTGGAGAAGGGACTGAACAAGTATCGGGACGCCGATCCGGGGAGCGTCGTGTCCTCGGTTCTCGTCCGCGTCGCGGACGGCGAGGACGCGGAGGCGGTCGCTCAGCGGATCCGCGAGAGCGTGGACGGGGTCTCCGTTTCGACGGCGAAGAGCATGGTCTCGGGGATCTCGGCGACGCTCGTGCGGACATCGCGCGCGGTCGCGCTGCTCGTGGGCGTCGTATGGGCGGTCGGATCGGGGATGAGCGTCCTCGTGTTCACGATGATGATTCACGAAAGAGCTCGGGAGTTCGCCCTCCTCAGGGCGATGGGTGTGAGTCGCTCGCGGCTCGGACGCCTTGTCCTCGCGGAGTCTGCGGCCGTCGATCTGGCCGGCGCGCTCGCGGGCGTCGTCGTGTCGGGGGTCCTGCTCTCGGCCTTCCGGGCGCTGGTCGGTCAAATGCTCGGCATCGGGTTCCTCATGCCGGGGCCCTTGGAGTCGGGACTCATCGCTCTCGCCGCGCTCCTGGTCGCCCTGGCCTCGGCGGGAGTCGCGGGGTGGGTCTCGATTCGCCGTATCGGCGCGATGGACGTGGGGCTTGTCCTCAGGGAAGGGGAATGACGTGACTCTTGAAGCGAGAGGCGTGAGGAAGGACTTCCCGCGCGTGCGCGGCGGAGCGATGTTCTCGGCGGTCGAGCCGGTGGATCTTCGCCTGAGCCCCGGCGAGTTGCTGGTGATTCGCGGACGCTCGGGGAGCGGTAAGAGCACCCTGCTGTCGATGATGGCGGGGATCCTCGCGCCGACGGAGGGGGCCGTCCTGATCGGCGGCGAGGATCTGTACGCCCTCCCGGATGCCGCGGCCTCGGTGCTCCGCAACGAGCGGATCGGCGTGATCCCTCAGGGGCACACCGCGCTGCGCAGCCTGTCGGTGCTGGAGAACGTCCTCCTCCCGTCGATCATCCGGGCGCGAGTCGAGCAGGAGGGGGTCCGCGAGCGGGCGGAGGTCCTGCTGGAGGGCATCGATCTGGCGCCCCTGGCCGACGCTCGCCCCGATGAGCTCTCGGGAGGGGAACTGCGTCGGATGGCTGTGGCGCGGGCGCTGGTGATGCGGCCGGAGACGGTCCTCGCCGACGAACCGACCGCGGGACTGGACGCGGGGAACGCCCAGACGGCGCTGAGGATGCTCCGGCGTGCGGCGGACGAGGGTGCGGCGGTGCTCGTAGTGACGCACGAGGATGAGGCCGTTCATTTCGCCGATCGTGTGATGGTGATGGAAAGCGGAGTCCTGCGCCTTGGGGATGCCCCGCGCGGAGGCTCTCCCACCTGCGAAGATCTCAAATAGGTAACTCTTCGGTGACTTATTTCTGAATTTGCAGAGGTTAGGCTAAACTAATTCTGGCGATTTCGGGGTCGGCATGGCCCCCTCGCCCTCATCAACATCGACAAGCGGAATTCTGGAGGAACACGGGTGGGCGTATCGACATCCTCGACGACGGCATTGACGAGGCGCCCCTGGATCCTCTTCGCCCCGCTCCTCCTCGCCCTCCTCATCGGGGTCCTCGCCCCGGCCGCTGCGCGAGCCGAGGGCGCCGTGTCCAGCTGGGGCGCGGTCGCCGAGGAGATGGGTGAGATCCTGGATCAGGCCGAGAAGGACTATCTGGCGGGCGATGTCGAGGCGGGTAAGGACGGGGTGAACACCGCCTACTACCGGCGCTATGAGACCCTCGGCTTCGAGAAGCAGGTCATGGCGCGTATCTCGGGGAATCGGGTCTCCACCGTCGAGATGAAGTTCTCCCTCGTCAAGAAGGCGATGAGCGATCATGACGACGCTGCGGTCGCTCAGCACCTCGCCGATCTCAAGAACTACCTGCGCGAGGACGCCAACACCCTCGACGGC
>NZ_JAQEVQ010000010.1:47712-80945 GCF_027694595.1 Pauljensenia sp. OF14-1SRA
CCTCGTCAAGAAGGCGATGAGCGATCATGACGACGCTGCGGTCGCTCAGCACCTCGCCGATCTCAAGAACTACCTGCGCGAGGACGCCAACACCCTCGACGGCGCCGGGAACTCGGCTGTCTCGAACGACTACAGCCCGGGGGCCTGGGGGCGCGTCGCGAAGGAGATGGGTGAGATCCTGGATCAGGCCGAGAAGGACTATCTGGCGGGCGATGTCGAGGCGGGTAAGGACGGGGTGAACACCGCCTACTACCGGCGCTATGAGACCCTCGGCTTCGAGAAGCAGGTCATGGCGCGTATCTCGGGGAATCGGGTCTCCACCGTCGAGATGAAGTTCTCCCTCGTCAAGAAGGCGATGAGCGATCATGACGACGCTGCGGTCGCTCAGCACCTCGCCGATCTCAAGAACTACCTGCGCGAGGACGCCAACACCCTCGACGGCTACGTCGGCGAGGCGGCCGCCCCCACGAGCCCTTGGCTCTCGGGCTTCCTCCCCTCGCTCCTCGTCATCCTCCGAGAGGGCATGGAGGCGATCCTCGTCGTCGCCGCGATCCTCGCCTACCTCGGCAAGGCCGGGCACAAGGACAAGTCGAAGATCGTGTGGATCGGGGTCGTGCTCGCCCTCGTCGCCTCCGCGGCCCTCGCCGTCCTCTTCTCCTCGTTCGCGAATCTCGCCGGAGCCAATCAGGAGCTCCTCGAAGGCTTCGCCGCCCTCTTCGCGGTCGCCATGCTCATCTGGGTCTCGAACTGGATGGTCTCGAAGTCCTCCAACGAGGCCTGGGACCGTTACATCAAGGATCAGACGGACGCCTCGCTCACTCGCGGCTCCCTCCTCGGCCTGGCCGCCATCGCGTTCCTCGCGGTCCTTCGCGAGGGCGCCGAGACGATTCTCTTCTATGTGCCGGTCATCTCCCACGCGGGCGCGGCCATCGGGCACGTGTGGATCGGCATGGGCGTCGGCCTCGCCGTCCTCGTCGTGGTCTACCTCCTCATCCAATTCGCCGCCCTGAGGATTCCGCTGCGCCCCTTCTTCGCGGTCACATCGCTGCTCCTGGCGGTCATGGCCGTCACCTTCACCGGATCTGGCATCAAGGAGCTCCAGGAGGCCGATGTTCTGCCCCTGACGCCTCTTGACGGCCTCCCGACCATCGACCTCTTGGGGATCTACCCCCGAGTGGAGAACCTCTCCGCACAGGCAGCGGTTCTCGTCATCATCGTCGGCCTGTACTTCTGGGGGAAGCGGCGCATGCGCCGCGCGATCCCCGAGAAGTGACGAACCGTCGAACCATCCCACACTGACATGGAGTTTGATTCATGAAGCGCTCACTCAGCACCATCGGCGCGGCCGTCGCGGCCGTCGCCCTGATGACCGGCCTCTCGGCATGTTCTTCCCAGCCCGCGGAGACCACGAAGCCCGCGGAAATGGACGCTCAGTCCAGCGAGGCCGCCGCGCCCGGCGAGGACGCCGGCTTCGACGAGTTCCCCCTCGGCGACGACGTATTCTCCGGCCCTCTGAAGATCTCCGGCGTCTACTTCCAGCCGGTCGACATGGAGCCCCAGGTCCAGACCCCCGCCAAGGACTCCTCGATGCACATCGAGGCTGACATCTCCGCCGTCGAGGGCAATGATCTCGGCTACGGCGTCGGCGACTTCATCCCGGGCCTCAAGGTCGACTACAAGATCCTCGGCGCCGACGGCAACGCCGTTCTCGAGGGCACCTTCATGCCGATGAACGCCTCCGACGGCCCGCACTACGGCCTCAACCTGCCGAAGCTCGACGCCGGCACCTACACGGTTCAGTTCATCGTCCACTCCCCCGAGGAGAACGGCTGGCTCCTTCACACCGACGAGACCACGGGCGTCAAGGGGCGCTTCTGGACCGAGCCGATCACCGCGGAGTTCAAGGATTGGAAGTGGGACCCCTCTGCTGTAGAGTGGTGACCCCGTGACGACGGGCCGGAGGCGGACTCCGGCCCGTCGTCGTGCCCTCGGGATGACGCCGACGCGCCCGCGCGTCGCGACGACGAGAATGAGGATGAACGATGATCGAACAGATGAGCCAGGCGACTCTCACGCTGCTCCTCACCGCTCTCGCAGCGGGAGCGGCCATCGGCGCGCTACCGGCGCGCGAGCGCGGCAGATCCGGTAGAGCCGCCCGGAGATGGGCCATCGGCATCGGCGTCGTCGCCGGGTTCGTCTCCGCCTTCGTCCTCACCCTCGTCAACACCCTCGCGCCTCGCGCCGTCAATCGGCAAACGGTCGCCCTGTGGACCCTGCCCCTGGCCGTCCTCCTCGCGATCGCCTTCGTTTCGCTCTTGGCGCTGCGGGCGCGCCGGGCGCCGAGCGTGCCCCTCGACTCCGCCCTCCTCCTCGTGATGAGCGCCTACCTGGCGCTCATCCTCTTCCGCGCGGTTCCCACGGCGATGGCCCAGGCGGTCATGATGTTCCCTCGGGGAATCGAGGTCTTCGCGACGACTACGATGCTCGCCCTGGTCGGCTACCTCCTCGGCTGGCTCCTCCCCCTCGCCCTCGGCGCCCTCTCCTGGAGGATCGTCTCCCTCGGTCGACGCAGGACCTGGCCGACCGCCCTCGTCGTGGCTGTCCTCGCCCTCACTCACGTCATGCTCGTCGTGCGCATCCTTCAGGCGCAAAGGGTCGTCTCGATGTCGAACGAGGCCTTCACCGCGCTCTCCTGGCTCATCAACCACGAAGCCGTATTCCCGATCGCCGCGATGTTCGTCCTCCTCCTCGTCGCCGCTCTCGTCGTCCGTGAGGGACGATCCCTGCCCCGAGTCGGCTCCAACCCCGCCGAGGGGCGCCTCTACCGCGCCCGCGCCCGCGTCTGGAAGACGATGGCCGGGGTAGCGGCGGGCGGCTACCTGTGTGGCGCGCTGCTGATCACCCTCGGCGTCGTCGTCGGCTCCGCCGAAGTCGAGCTCTCCGAACCGGAGTCCTACTCCGTCGTCGAGGAGCGCGCGGTCATCGACATTGCGGACATCTCCGACGGCCACCTCCACCGCTACGCCTACACGACCTCTTCGGGGGTCGAGGTCCGCTTCATCGTCATCCAGAAGGCGGGCGCCTCCTTCGGCGTCGGCCTCGACGCCTGCGAGATCTGCGGGCCGACCGGCTACTACGAGAAGGACGGGAAGATCATCTGCAAGCTCTGCGAAGTTGCGATGAACATCGCGACGATCGGATTCAAGGGCGGCTGCAACCCCATTCCGATCGAGTACGAGGTCTCCAACGGGACGCTGACGGTCCCGCTGTCGGTCCTCGAGGCGAATGCGAGCGTCTTCGCATGAGCCTTCTCGTCTCCGACCCCACGAGGGAGAGGATCTGATCCCATGTTCCTGAGAATGCTGGTGGGGGCTCTGGCCCGCAGGGGCGAGCGTCACCTCCTCATCGCCGTGACGGTCGCCCTCGGCGCCGCCGTGGCCACGTCTATGCTCTCGGTGATGTTCGACGTCGGGGACAAGGTCAACCAGGAGTTGAAGTCCTACGGCGCGAACATCGTCGTGCGACCGCGCGGCGCGGCGGTCCTCCAGGACCTCTACGGCGCTCGGTCCCCCGAGCAGACCTTCCTCCGCGAGGACGAGCTCGGCCGGATCAAGACGACCTTCTGGACGTACAACATCCTCGACTTCGCCCCGCTGCTGTCCGTTGACGCGGTCGGCCCCTCGGGGGAGCCCGTCACGCTCACCGGGACCTGGTTCGATCACCACCTCGACCTGGAGACCGAGGAGACGCTCGATACCGGCCTCGACAAACTTCGGGCCTGGTGGACGGTTACCGGCCAGTGGGTCGCAGACGAGGACCCCGAGGGTGCGATGGTCGGTGAAGGCTACGCCGCAGCGCATGGCCTCGCCCTCGGTGATCCCCTGACCCTGAGCAGGGACGGGCGCTCCGTCGAGCTGAAGGTGCGCGGGATCTTCGAATCGGGCGACGAGGCCGATTCCGGCGTCTACGCGAACCTGGCCGTCGCCCAGGACCTTCTCGGAGAGCCCGGAGTCGTCGGCTCCGTCGAGGTGTCCGCCCTGACGACCCCGGACAACGACCTGGCGCGGAAGGCGGCGAAGAACCCGGAGTCTCTGTCCGTGTCCGAGCGCGAGACCTGGTACTGCACCGCCTACGTCTCCTCCATCGCCTACCAGATCGAAGAGGTCATGACCGATTCCGTGGCCAGGCCCGTTCGGCAGGTCGCCGAATCGGAGGGGACCATCCTGGAGAAGACGCAGCTCCTCATGCTCCTCGTCACCGTCCTCGCCCTCATCGCCTCCGCGCTGGCCATCGCGAATCTCGTCACCGCGAACGTCATGGAGCGCTCCGGGGAGATCGGTCTGATGAAGGCGATCGGGGCGAAGAACCGCTCGATCATCGCCCTGCACCTCAGCGAGATCGCAGTGGTCGGCCTCGTCGGAGGGGCCCTCGGCTATGGGGGCGGGATCGGGCTCGCGCAGATCATCGGGCGGATCGTGTTCGGTGCCTCGATCTCCTTCACCCCGGTCGTCCTGGTACTCGTCTCGCTCCTCGTCCTGCTCGTCGTCCTCAGCGCGTCGATCCCGGCCATCCGCTATCTGCTGCGGCTCAACGCCGCGGAAGTCCTCCACGGAAGGTGAGAGAGATGAAGCGTCGCACGATGTTCTGGCGGATGGTCTCCTCGTCGATCCTGAGGAGGCGCTCCCGCGTCCTCATCGCCGTTCTGGCCGTCGCCATCGGCGCCACGACCCTGTCGGGCTTGGCGACCATCGCCCTGGAGGTCCCCGCTCAGCTCGCCCGCGAGGTCCGCTCCTACGGCGCGAACCTCGTCGTCTCCCCCGTTTCGGGGAAGGACTCCATAAGCGCCGAGTCCCTCGAGGCGATCCCGTCCCTCGTGCCGAAGGGGGCCCTCGTCGGCTCGGCGGCCTTCGACTACGAGGCGATCACCGTCAACGATCGGCCCTACGTCGCCGCAGGAGCCGATCTGGAGTCGGTGCGCGCGATGAACCCGTACTGGTACGTCGAGGGGGAGTGGCCGCAAGGACCCGACGAAGTGCTGATCGGCGAGGAGATCGCGGACACGATCGGCGCTTCGGCCGGGAAGAGGATCTCCGTCGTCCGCCTCGAGGAGGCGGACGAGCACGCCCAGTCCGGCGGGGCCGAGGCGAAGACGAGCGTCGACTTCACCGTATCCGGGGTCCTCAAGACCGGGGGTACGCAGGACTCCTACATGTACATGACCTCGCAGGCGATCTCCGCCCTGACCGGCGTCGAGGCGCGCGCGACGGTCGCGGAGTACTCGATCGCCGTCGAGGGCCCGGTCCTGGAGAGCGTCGTCGCGGCCATCAACGACTCCGTGCCCGGAGTGTCGGCGCAGGCCGTCAAGCGCCTCGCGCAATCCGACTCCGGCGTCATCTCGATGCTGCGCTCCCTGCTCGTCATCATCGCCGGCATCGTCCTCGTCCTCACCCTGATCGGGGTGTCCACGACGATGGTCGCCATCGTCGCCGAGAGGCGCAACGAGATCGGCCTGCGCAAGGCCCTAGGCGCAACTTCGCGCTCCATCGCCCTCGAATTCATCGGCGAAGGCGTGCTCCTCGGTCTGATCGGTGGTCTGATCGGCGTCGTCCTCGGGTACGGTCTCGCCTCGGGGATCAGCTACAACGTGTTCCACCGGAGCATCGCCCTTCCTCCGTTGATCGCTCTCATTACGGTCCTCGCATCCGTGGCCGTCGCCGTCCTCGCCTGCCTGCCCCCGGTGCGCCGAGCCGCCGCCGTCGACCCCGCCCTCGTCCTACGCGGAGAATGAAGGAAGAATCATGACTGACACGATGCCTACGCCCCTTCTCGATCTGGAGGGGGTCTCGAAGATCTACGGCGACCTCCACGCGCTCGACGACGTTTCCTTGACCATCGGGCGCGGGGAATGGGTCTCCATCGTCGGGCCCTCCGGATCGGGCAAGACGACCCTGATGAACATCGTCGGGTGCATGGACACCGCGTCCAAGGGGCGGGTCCGTCTCGACGGCCAGGACATCTCGGATCTCACGGGGGACGAGCTCACGGAGATCCGCCGCTCCACGATCGGGCTCGTATTCCAGCAGTTCCACCTCATCGGGCATCTCACTGCGCTGGAGAACATCATGGTCGCCCAGTACTACCACTCGATGCCCGATGAGAAGGAGGCGATGGAGGCCCTCGACAGGGTGGGCCTCGCCGATCGCGCCACCCATTTGCCCCGTCAGCTCTCCGGCGGCGAGCAGCAGAGGGTGTGTGTGGCGCGCGCGCTCATCAACTACCCGAAGCTCATCCTCGCCGATGAGCCGACCGGCAACCTCGATGAGACGAACGAGAGGATCGTCCTCGACCTGTTCGGGCGACTCCACGAGGAGGGCACGACCCTCATGGTCGTCACGCACGACGCCCTGGTCGCCGGCCGGGGCCAGCGCGAGATCGCCCTCGATCACGGGCGCATCTTCAAGGAGACGTGGCACGATCACGACGCGCTCGAGGCGGGGCCCGAGTCGGGAACGGGGAAGAGCAAGGTGGATCTGCGATGAACGCGAAGCGCGGGGCCCTGAGGGCCGGGATCGTGGGACTCGGCGCGATGATGCTCGCCGCATGCGCTTCCTCGCCGGGCGTCGACATGAGCGTGCCGATGAAGGACGGGGAGTGGAAGGGCCGTTCGAACGCGGACGATCAGGGGGCGATCGGGGTCATCACGATC
Source organism: Pauljensenia sp. OF14-1SRA (assembly GCF_027694595.1). Lineage (NCBI taxonomy): Bacteria > Bacillati > Actinomycetota > Actinomycetes > Actinomycetales > Actinomycetaceae > Pauljensenia > Pauljensenia sp. OF14-1SRA. The sequence goes on from NZ_JAQEVQ010000010.1 coordinate 54,419, forward strand.
ACGGTCGAGGGCGGCGACATCACGAGCACGAGCTACGAGACCCTCCAGGCGAACGGAGCGGACAAGGACGCCGACTACGGGAAGAGCTCCTCCGGGGAGGTCTTCAACGAGGACTACTACGAGAAGGCGCAGAGGGCCGTCGAATCCTTTGCGCGCTACTCGCAGGAGCTCACCGAGAAGGACGATCCCGCGAAGGTCGATGTCGTGTCGGGCGCGACCGTCGCGCACCGCCAGTTCATCCAGGCCGCGATCCGGGCGATCTCCGCGGCCCAGGGGGTCGACGACTCGGGGGCGAACGGCGTGGAGATCCCGGGGCTGGAGGAGTCGACCCGCCTCGGGGACACGGATCTCGACAAGGACCTCGGCGGGACGGACCGCTAGCGGTGGGGGAGCGGCCGCTCGTCGAATTCGAGGTCGGCGAGGGCGGAGGCGCGCGTTCCTGGCGAGTCTCCTTCCCGGCGATGGGCACGCGCGTCGACCTCATCGGTGCGGGCGGGGATCTTCCGCGCATCACGCGCGGGGTGTGCCGACTGGTCGCCGAACTCGAAGCGCTGTGGTCCGTCTTCCGCCCGGACTCGGACGTCTCGCGGATCAACTCCGGCGAGGGGTGGTGCGAAGTCGATCCGCGCACGGATTCGCTGCTCCTCGATTCCCTGGCCCTGTCGGAGGCGACCGGCGGGGCCTTCACCCCGCTGGCGGGGGCGCTCGCGCGCCTGTGGGACGTTAAGGGCGCTCGAAGGTCCTTCCTCGCGAGCGGGCGTGTGCCCGAGGCCCCGTCCCAGGAGGAGATCGACGGGGCGCTCCGCTCGTGCGATCCGGCGCTCCTGGAACGTGATGAGGCCGCTCGCTGGCGTCTCGCGCGGGCCGTGAACGGGGGAGCCGCCCCGTCGAGGGGACCGGCCCTCGACCTCGGCGCCATCGCGAAAGGGGCGACCGCCGACGCGGTGCGCGACGCGGTCGTGGCGGCCGGCGCCGAGGGTGTTCTCGTCTCCCTGGGCACATCGTCCATCGCCGCTTTCGGACGCCGGTGGGACGGGAGGCCGTGGACGGTCGGCCTGCGGGAGCCGGGCGCGGCGGAGAACGAGTGGACGGGTAGCGTCGAGCTCTCCTCCTCATCGGCTCTGTCGACCTCGGGCGACTACGCGCCCGCATCATTTGACGCCGGTCGTCCGTTTCCGGAGGCGCTCGCCCACGAGACCTTCGATCCGAGGACGGGACGGCCGAGCGAATCGGGCGTTCTCCAGGCGAGCGTGATCTGCGCGTCGGGAGTCATGGCGGAGGCGCTTTCAACGGCCCTCCTCGTCGCCGGGGAGGGATACGTCGACGGCGCCCGTTTGGACGTCTGGGGGAGGGCGAGGGGGCTCTCGACCCGGTGGGAGAGCATCGTCGCGCGCAGGGACGGGATTGCCTTCTCCGAGGGGGCGGGGTGGGTGCCGAAAGGGGCTCGAGGAACGGGCGGATCCGCGCCCTGATCTCGCGATTCGTCCGAAGGGCGTTCTCGCCGAGCAGGCCCGGGCGGGAGCGCGTCGGTGTCTCCGCCGGGAGGGGTCAGTCGGCCTTCGGGCCGCGCGCGAGGAGAGTCGCGAGGTGGACGCCGCCGCGCTCGGCGAGCTGGCCAGCCTGCGTCCTGCAGGAGAATCCATCCGCCAGGTACACGGCATCCGGGTGCTCGCTGAGCGCAGGTAGTAACGACTGCTCTGCGACCGCGACGGAAACCTCGTAGTGTCCTTTCTCCATGCCGAAGTTGCCGGCCAAACCGCAACATCCCGATAGTTGAGTAACCGTCGCACCCAGACGATCCAGTAGCGCGCGATCCGCGTCCCATCCCATGACCGAGTAGTGGTGGCAGTGTGGCTGAGCCACAACTTCAACACCGCTCAGGTCTGGTAGGTTCAGCTGTTCATCCGGGACGGTCGCCAGTAGCTCAGCAAGCGTCACAGTATTCTTCGAGACCATCGTCGAACGCGGGTCATCTGCTAGCAGATCCAGTAGGTCATCACGCAAAACAGCGGTACACGACGGCTCCACGCCCACGATCGGGATCCCATTCGCGGCGAATGGCGCCAGCGTGTCCAGCAGAGTCGCCAGATGCTTCTTTGCGCCCTTCAGCTGGCCTGTCGTAATCCACGTCAGGCCGCAACACGCATCCGGCGCGACGATCACGGCAAAGCCGTTTGCTTCCAGTAGCTCGGTCAAAGCGCGTGCTCCCGTGTCGTCCAGTGTCTGCGAGAAGGAATCCGCCCATACCACCACATAGCGATGGCCAGTCGGGTCCGTGGGGGAAACGGGCGTCGCCGATTTCCCAGTTTCGCTCATTGACGAGGCCGGTCGGCCTTCGCCCTGCGACAGCTGGTCGCTAGACGTGGAGGTGGCCTCGTCAATGGGGGAGAGAGCGGACGGCACCATCGAAGTTGTGCCGCGCTTACGTGCCCAGCGCAAGAACGTGCCCGACTGTAGAGGTGGCATCGGACGACGTGAATCCAACCCGATCAGTCCGAACGCTAGGCGACGTAGTGCATCCACGCCGAGGAGTGCGTTGCCGACCTTTGCCAAACCGGGGATCGACGCCGTCAGGCGCGTCCAGCGTGGCAACCAGCCCAGCGTGTAATGCGACAGCGGACGAGCCTTCCCGCGGTAATGGCGGAACAGCGTCTCTGAACGGTACTTCGACATGTCGACCCCGGCCGGGCAGTCCGACGAACACGCCTTGCATGCTAGGCAAAGGTCGAGGGCATCGAGGACTTCCGGAGAATCAATCGCCTGAATCAATTGGCCGTTCGCCGCATCCTGCAGGGTGCGGGCGCGGCCTCGAGTCACGTCCTTCTCGTCCTTCGTCGCCTTCCACGACGGACACATGAACGTCCCCGAAATACCCGCGCGACACTTGCCCACGCCCGTGCAACGGTGAATTGCGTTCGTGAAATCGCCGTGATCCTCGCGGAACGCGAAGCCGCCATCGGCGGGCATCGAACGCGCCGCGGGACGACGAAGGAAATGATCCACCAGATCAACGCCCGGCTGTGGATCAACGTGCGAAGCCGAGCCAGCAACCGCGGCCGGCTTCAGTGAATAGGCATCACCTAATGCGCGGCGACGTTCGGTTGCGGTGGTTGGGCTCATCGGTGCAGTCAGCACACCCGGATTCATCATGTTGTTCGGATCGAACAGAGCTTTCACCTGCGCAAACAAGTCCAGCATTGCCGGCGAATACATGAAGCGCAACAACTCCGTGCGAGCGCGACCATCACCGTGTTCACCCGACACAGACCCACCGTGCTTCGCGCACACGGTCGCCGCGCGCTCCAAGAAGCGACGAGTGTGGGCGACACCCTCGTCAGTGTCCAACGGGTAATCAAGACGAACGTGGACGCAACCGTCACCGAAGTGACCGTAGAGCAGGCCGTCAATGTCGAACTCATCCATTAGAGCAGTGAAATCACGCAGGTATGCGCCCAAGTTCGCGGGCGGAACCGCGGCATCTTCGAAGCCTGGCCACCCCTGCTCATTGCCTTTGCCTGACGCTGGATCAAACGGCGTGCGGCCACCAAGACCAGCACCATCAGCGCGAATACGCCACAAGCGACCCGCATCGTCACCCGGCGGGTAAATCGCGACCGAGTCGGTGGTGGCACTCGCGGTCAAAGCGTGAGCGCGTTCCAGAGAATCCTCCGGCGAGCTTCCGCCGACCTCGCACATCATCCAGGCCTCGCCCGGCGGTAGGTCGGGGACAGTGCCCGGGCCTCGGTGCTGGCGAACAACATCGACGAGACGCTTATCCATACCCTCAACCGCCAGAGGATGATGCTCCAAAAGTGTGGGCACGTCGTCGGCAACGTCGATCATGTTCTGATAGCCGAGGACAACCAAAACGGGAGACGTCGGCAGGTCAACAAGGCGAACCGTGACCGATAGGATCGTGACCAGCGTGCCTTCGGTGCCCACCAGCATCGCGGCAAGATTACGGTGACCTTCCGGCGTCGCATGTTCCAGCGAATAGCCGGATACTTGGCGGCCGAAGGTGCCAAGCTCAGTGCGGATCAATGCCAGGTTCGCATCCACAAGCTCTGTCAGACCCGGAACTTCGGGAATATCGGGGGCATGTTCGGTGGTTGCCGTGAATCGACGTCCCAGCCCGTCGATGCATTCGAGGGACACGATGTTGTCAGCCGTACGCCCCCAAGCAGTCGCATGTGGGCCGCACGCGTTATTGCCAACCATGCCCGCGATCGTCGCGCGATTCTGGCTGGACGGATCAGGACCGAAACGGAGCCCAAAAGGGGCCGCCGCGGCCTGCAAAGTTGCCTGCACGCATCCGGGCTCAACGACAGCGGTCTTTGCCTTGGGATCAATGCTTACCACACGGTTCAAATAGCGGGTGAATTCGATAATGAGACCCGGGCCAACAGCATTGCCGGAGCAGGATGTGCCACCACCGCGCGTCGTCACCGGGACGCCGAAGGTGCGCGCCACGCCAAGAGCGGCCTCGACATCCTCGATTGATTTCGGGAACACAATCGCCAACGGTGGAATGCGGTACAGGCCAGCATCTGTGGAAAAGCGCGCACGAGACCCCGTTGACGTATCTACATCGCCGTCGACGGCTTCGGTCAGAACCCGCAGAAACTCCGGATCGATCTGGCTTACCGCAGCTTGTCGTGTTGCCGTCCCATTCTTCGGGGCAGGATCGATCGGCGTTGATGAATGCCCGGTTGTAGTGGCTGTATCCCACGTGACGCTCATAGGTGAATCTTCGCATGAGCTAGCGTTTTCACAGCTTTGTCGCATACTTTTTGGCACCAATGCGCGAATCTGCGTGTTCGCCACGTGGAACAGTCTGTGATGAGGCCCTGAATTTGAGGGGGAGCATAGGCCGTAATTCTTATTAAGCCATTAGTTTTTGGGCAGTGTTATGCGCCTGCCAGATGTGAAACAATAGGGGGACACTGTCGCCTTTCTCGGCAAGGCGATATGTCCGGTCAATCCAGGGAGGAAACGCCAGTGGCTCTTTTCGAGTTCGACAACGGTCGTCTGGTTCCTGCGCAATTTGGGCGCCCATTGGATTCTGGTTTGACTGGCGACGTTATCGACGCTGTGTGTGGGCAGGTCTTGGAGATTGTTTCCCGCCCGCTTTTCCCAATTACTTGGCGGGATATTGTTCGCGGTCACGAAGAAGACGAAGATTCTCAACGCTTGACTGCCCTCGATGCGACGGGGCAAGTCGTCAGCGTTGAAGTGATTACACACCTCGATTCAGACACCCTCATTAGCTCTCTGTCGCGTTTGGCGGACACTGCTGCCCTGTCGTGGAGTGACCTGGCGCGCGAATACGACGGGGGTCTTGACGCGTTCCGTCATGGGTGGATGCAGTTCCGTGACGCTATGCCCCCGTCGCCGGGTGCGGGCCCGCGCTTGATCGTTGTTACCGGCGAAATTGATCCGCAGGTTCGCCCCGCTCTGGACGTTCTGGCGAATTCTGGCGTGGAAGTTCACGAGGTTCAGATTCGAGCGATGTCCAATGGACGCGTTTTCCTTGACGTTGTGCCCGTTGGCTCGCGCCTGTACATGCACTCGCCAGCCCTGTTGTCCCAAGGCTCCCAAGGCATCAGTGAAATCACGGCTTCCCTAGATGACTCCGACCACGATGCACCAGCATTGGAACAGGCACCTGAGGATGATGAACCGGCAGACGACGCGGACGGTTTCGACTTCATCGCTACGGATACCCCGGCAACGAAAGATGAACGTGGCTTCGTTGAACCCGACGATATTCGCCAAGCTCGTGAAGATGGAGTACCGATCCTAGATGCCACCGCATCGGCTCTTCCTATTCTTGGAGCGATTATCGGCCAGGCAGTTCCCCTTGTTGCGCCCCCAACGTTCAAGGTGCCGTCCGACCTTCGACTTGGTGTCGATGGCGTGATTCGAAGCGCGCTTGGACAGTGGAACGACGTCGATGAGCTTGAAGAGCTTCTTCCCAACTTTTCTGACGCCTGGAATAACCTCTACATCGCTGACCTTGCAGGGCCAACACTTGCCGAGGCCCTTATAGAGGTCAATCGCGAAATGATCCGCGAATACCGCATCGTTCCCGCTTCTTCGGGCATGGGGAAACACGGGCGATGACCCGCATCTGACCGCTCGTGGCCTAGTTGCCGGTTGGTTTACTCAACGGGCGTGACGAACGCTCCGATCCAGCGTTTCATCGTGTGACGTACATTCGTGCGCACATCCGGGTCGGACAAGAATAGGTCGTGCTTACCTGGGAAACGAGCAATCGTCACGCAATCAGAAAGATTCATTGAGCGTTCAGCGATAACCTCGACGTCCAAGACAACGTCAGACGAAAAGACGCGTTCTGACCATTCTTCGCCGGTGTACGACGAGGTCGACATCATTGACAGAACCGGGCATGACAGGTGCACGTCGTTTTCGACCGTGTTGTGGCCATCCAAGATTGCGTCCAACCATGCGGCGGGAATCGGATACGACTCCGGGCGCTTCCAGGCCAGCGCATACTCCCAGCCCTTCATTGCTGGATCGTCGGGATTGTCTGCGCACGCTTGTGGCACAGTCAGACCGGACGTTGCCCAGCCTTGAGTCAGTGAACGCCCGTAGAAGCCGGGGCCGCCGCCACCGGGAACTTCCCAGCGAGGGTTTCGTTGCGCGATCCGTTCTAGGACAGGCGCAACCGTCGTCCGTAGATTTGCCAGCGTGTGCATCTCTAACCACGCTGAATTCAAAATTAATGCGTCGAACGCGCCAGGGTGACGATGCGCCCACAACGTTGCGATCAAGCCGCCCGTTGAATGTCCCGACAGGATCAGAGGCAGATTAGGATTCTCTTCGGCAATAATGTCGAGTGCTTCGCCGATCTCCTCGTCGTAGACATTCAGGTTGTCCGTGTAGCCGATCGTTTGCCAAGGGCGAAGTGAACGACCGTATTTGCGTAGGTCAAGCGCATAGAAAGCGGAACCTGCTTCGGCGAACGTCTGCGCCAGTTCAGTCTGGAAGAAATAGTCGTTGCGCCCGTGTAGGTACAGGGTGACGCTCTTCGGGAATGCTTTCGCATTTTCGCTGACATCTGGGTCGCGGTGGGGAAGATACTTCACCAGCGTTGCCACGTTGTCGCCCTCGGCATCTGCGATCAGTTCGATCGTCTGTGACTGATAAGCCGGCCCCAGGATGTCGGTGCGCCACTGGCCAACCGGAGCTGGCCCGTCTTCACCCCAGGGGTTCATCACGTCATAGGTGGGTTCCCTATCCGAAGCGGCGAGACCCTCTAGGTGCTCACTGTCCGTGGACACTTCACGAGTGTGAAGTGTGCGTATCTCGAGATCCTCGTCAGTCATACGACAACCTTACGAGGTTCCCCCAAGTCCAGCAGGATTTCTTGGGTGGGCGGGAAGGTGTTCGTCAGTCCATGAACTTATATAACGCGGGGCGAGATGATGACCAAAACATGTTGCTGATGTTGTCAATGTTGTAAATGGGAAAGATGTGAAAATAGTTGCAGGTGTTGCTTTTGTTGTTCAGAGTGACTACTCTCACCACAGGTGCACTGTCTGATGACGATGCTCGTATATGTTCCCGACGACAGGTGAAGTAGTGTTCAACCAGTCAAGACGTTCGCAGCGTCTCCGCTTCCGTGTAGGAGCAATGGTTCTGCTTGCCAGCATGGCGCTGATCGCCCCGCAAATGGCGCAAGCTGCCCCCTCAGAAGCGGACATCGCCCGCGCGCAGGCAGAAGAAGAAGCTACCAAGCTTTCAGTAGCTCAGATCGAGGTTCGCCTTGCATCAGTGAAGGCTGAAGCGGATCAAGCACTTCGGGCCGCTCAGATCGCAGCAGAAGAGCTCAACGCAGCCAATATAGCCCTCGCAGAAGCCAAGAACACTGCTAGCTCAGCGCAAGCTGATGCAGATGACGCAAAAGCGAACTTTGAAGCGGGCAAGAAAGAAATCGCCTCAATCGTACAGACTGCGTACCGCGATGGCGGATCCGAAATCGATACCCTTGCCCCCTACGTAAACGCGGATGGTCTGCGCACCGTTGAAACCAAGCAGGCATCAATCGAAGCTTTCTCCGCTTCAGCTGACGCAAAGATGCAACGCGTTGCTGCCCTTCAACAGGTTGCCAATGTCATGCAGAAAGCTGCCGACGAAGCAGTTGTTGCACAAACTGAAGCAACGACTGAGGTGCAGCGACGCACTGAAGCTGCGCAGACGAGTGCCCAGAAAGCACTCGCTCTTCAAGAAACCACCGAGGCAACCCGCCAAGGTTACCTTGCTGAGCTCGCCCGCAAGCAAAACACCACGGTCGAACTGATCCAAGAACGCGAAGCGGCTCTTGAAGCCCAGCGTCAGGCTGCAGCAGCCGAAGCCGCCCGTCGTGCCGCAGAAGCCGAAGCGGCTCGCCGCGCAGAGGCCGCTCGCCGAGCGGCGGAAGAAGCCGCTTCGCGACCCGCGCCCTACACGCCCCCGGCTCCAAGCTATGACCCGCCCAGTGGCGGTGGCGGTGGCGGAAGTGACGCCGCAGCCGGTGCGATCGCCTGGGCCAAGAGCAAGCTCGGCGCCCCCTACGTGTGGGGCGGTGAAGGCCCCGGATACGACTGCTCCGGTCTGGTCACCATGGCCTACCGTTCGCAGGGAATCTACCTGACCCACTGGTCGCAGGCGCAGTACAGCGAAGGCTACCGCGTACCCGTCAGCCAGGCGCAGCCCGGCGACCTGATCTTCTGGAACTGGGACGGCGGCAACATTGACCACGTTGCCATCTACCTGGGTAACAACCAGATCATCGAAGCTCCGACTTTCGGAGTTCCCGTGCGTATCACCTCGATTTACGGGTGGGGCTCTGTCCTCCCCTACGCGGTGCGCGTGGTCTGAACGAACACTCGCGCCTCAATGGGCGCTTCCCAGACATAGTGGTGGCCGGCATCCGGAGAAGATGCCGGCCACCACTATGTCTGCCGTGTCCCAATGCGACGCCCCCGGCTGCTACGTGCCGAAGCGCGAGCGTCCGGGGGCGTACGAGACGTCGTATCAGTCGAGGGCGTCCGACGGAGCGACGATCCTCAGTGAGAGCCGTAGCCCTCTTCCTTGGCGCGCTCATAGGAGCGACGAATTTCCTCTTCCGCGGCCTCACGACCTACCCAGTGAGCGCCTTCAACGCTCTTGCCGGGCTCAAGATCCTTGTAGACCTCGAAAAAGTGCTGGATTTCAAGGCGGTGGAACTCCGACACATCATCGATGTCGGTACGCCATGAGGCGCGCTGGTCAGATGCGGGGACACACAGAACCTTGTCATCACCGCCCTTTTCGTCGCGCATACGGAACATACCCAGAGCACGGCAACGAATCACACAACCGGGGAACGTGGGTTCTTCAAGCAGAACCAGCGCATCAAGCGGGTCGCCGTCTTCGCCGAGGGTGTCATCGATAAAACCGTAATCATCCGGATAACGCGTCGACGTGAAGAGCATACGATCCAGACGGATACGCCCGGTCTCATGATCGATCTCGTACTTGTTTCTATTCCCCTTGGGAATTTCGATGGTCACGTCGAATTCCATCATGGTGAGCTCCTTCATCATCGAGACGGCCCTATGGGTGTCGGACCGCCTGCCTGCTACCCGAAACGCTACTGTTGAAACCAGTGTATTTAACCTCGAGGAGATCCATGCGTCACAGGACTGTTGGTGTGATTGTATGCGCTGTAGGCTTGGTTGCGGGTCTTGCTGCGTGCAACAGTGCCGATATTGGTGATAGTGCCTCGTCGGCCGCGCAAACGTCGTCAGATGTGCAAGCGACTCCGATTCCCGGATTTCCCGCTGAACAACCCCAATCCCTCTCGCCGGCAACACTCTCGCAAGGCGCTGAAGTATCTCCTGACGCTGTCGCAGCCGCCTGGGCATCTGTCACCCAAGCAGGCACCGAAGGCCACTACACGACATGGGGAAGCGTCCTTGACGCGCAAACGGGCACAGTTCTGCTGGATGCTGGAGCAAACCAAGGGCACACTCCCGCATCAATCACAAAAGTTCTGACAGCATTTACCGCACTCAACACCCTTGATCCCTCCTCAACGTTGAAGACGCGCGTTCAGCTTCAAGGCTCAGACATCTACCTGTCCTCCGATGGGGATCTACTTCTTGGCACCGGCCCCTCGAACGCCAGTGAGGTCAATGGGCGAGCCGGCCTCGTCGATCTGGCAAACGAAACCGCGAAGGGGCTGGCCGAAGCTGGGTTGAGCGCAACCACCCTCTACTGGCAAGCCGATCCGTTTGTCGGCCCCGACTATCTCTCAGACTGGATTTCTCAGGGTGCTGGTGAATTCGAGGGACATGTTGGGGCGATGGCCATCGATGCTGGCAGGACAGCGCCTGACGCCTACTCCTTCTTTGCTGACCCCGAAGCGCAAGTCGCGCAGGTGTTCGCGAACGCCCTGTATTCGGCCGGAATCGCGACAACCCTAGGCTCTGTTGCCACTGCCCCCGAAGGGGCGCAGAAGATCGCAGAAATCGACTCAGCAACGGTCGCTGAACAGGTCAGATGGATGCTTCACCACTCTGACAACACGCTTGCCGACCAATACTGTCGATTGAGTGCGTCCGCCGCAGGACAAGAGACCTCGTACCAAGGAGCGGCCGCCACTCTTGCCACCACTGTCGCGAACGCGGGGCATCCTATTGACGGGCTGCGCCTAGACGACTGCTCGGGCCTGTCGAGCAACGACAGAATAGCCCCCTACACGCTGGCACATGTCATCCAATCGTCCGTTATGGGGTCGGGTGGCACGGCTGACTTGGTCCGTTCACTGCCGTGGGCCGGCCTTGACGGGACGATGACACGTCGTATGTCCAACTCTGCCGCCTGGGCAAACGCACAGGCCAAGACTGGTTCACTGTCGGCGGTTTCGACCCTCGCTGGCATCGTGTCGACCTCCAGCGGGCGACTGCTGGTCTACGTGATCGGCACGGAGAACGTTCCTGACGATGCAGGTGCGAACACTCGTCCCGCGTTGGATAAGTTCGTCGGCGCACTTGCAGCTCTCTGACGTGCCGGGTCGTGTGCCCCTCTCGAGTAATGTCGTAGCTCTTAGACACGCTGGATGTGCACCCGCACCACCTTTCCTCTATTCACCCGTGCACGTTTCTCCGGCTAAGAGGTCGGGACAGTACTTTCCTTTTAGACTTGGGGGCATGCAGGTACCTTTTGGCGCGTCCGCTATGGCGTCCGTGATGAACGCCTTGTCCTATGCTGGCCCGGCGACTCACTCGTCGAATGCCTATACGTGTGTTGCGATGCTGAAGAAAGCAACCGGGTGGGCAGATCGCAGGCTTGCCAAGTTGACCGGACTAGACGAAGCGACCGATTTTGTCGTCAATCAGCCGACCTATGTGGTTGATCGTCATACCTTCGCCTCAATGGTCGCCAGGATCTATGACCAGTCGGTGCCCAACAAATCTCTGATGGATGTTGCCACTGGGGCAAGGATTACCCGCACGCTCACAATGCACGCGACCGCCCTGTGGGATCCGACAACCAGCTCGCGTGTTCTGCTGGCTCCCAACGTTTTGGAACGCACCCACCGCTATTCCTTGGATCAGTCCCAATGGTGTAAGTGGGTCAATATGCATGCGGGTCTCTATGGCGTCATCTTGAGCGCCGCGCCCTTCCTCTGGAAACCGGATGGTGGGCTGGACGTTTTCATTGAACGGCTCCTGCTTGCTGACGCTCTTGTCGACGCATGTATGGACACTCTGACGGCAAAGAACCTGTCCTCGGTGGAGTGGTTGCGCAGTCACGGGCCTCGTGTCTCTGTTCGTTCCCTGATTGACTACGTCGGAGTTGGCGAGCCAACCGATGAGAACCAGAACACTCATGTGCCTGACAATCCCAGCCGTGACGGTATTGAAGAATTTGCTCGATTCATCATCCACGGTGGGCATCTGTCACGACTAGTTGAAGACGAAGCGAACGTTCCTTCGGCTCACGAATGCGCACACCCCGACTTGTGGACTATGCGCGTTGGCTGAAACCCCCTCTCTTTCGTCGCGTATCGGCCCAAACCCCGGTGGCGGACTCGGCAGAGTATCGCGTGCCGTCTGGGCGTGTTTGAAGGAATTCCAGCCGGGCTCCGCTGTTGTTATCGGCTTGTCCGGTGGCGCCGATTCGTTGGCGCTCACCTTGTGTGCTCTAGATTGTGCCTCCCGCTTGGGGCTCAACATTGTCACTGTGACTGTCGACCACGGAGTTCGCGCGGAATCAGCTGACGAGGCACGCGCCGTCGGAGACCTTGCCCGATCCTATGGAGCCGACTCTCACGTTATGCGGGTCGCGCTCGCGGATAAAGGAGGTCCTGAAGGTGCTGGGCGCGAGGCGCGTCGTGAGGTACTCGCGAGGGTGGCGCGTTCCTACGATGCTCCGATTCTGCTGGGGCATACGTTGGACGATCAGGCGGAAACGGTTCTCCTGCGCCTGGGGCGAGGCTCGGGAGCACATTCGCTACGCGCGATGCGTCAAGATGCGACCGACCGCGAGGGGATCAGGTGGATTCGTCCCCTGCTACACCTGCGTCGAGCCGACACGATCGCTACCTGTCGGGCGCTTGCAGTTGGCTTTGTTGATGATCCGACAAACTATCCCGATGGTCCTTGGACTGCCGCCGACGGGTCTCCTCTTCGCCGGTCTGCTCTGCGTCACCGTGCGATTCCGCTACTGGGGGAGGCACTCGGTAGTGACCCTGCGCTTGCTCTAGCGCGCACCGCGACCCTTGTGGCGCGCGACGATGATGCCCTGAACCAGTGGGCTGATAGGGAGTGGGCGCGCGTGAAAGTGACGCTAGAGCGCCCCGTTTCGCTTTCCCCCATCGACGAGGCCACCCACACGTATCCCGCCACGGACACTCAAACGATGGCTCTTAGCGTCGAACCGTTGAAATCACTTCCGCAAGCCGTCAGAACCCGCATCATTCGACGCTTCCTCATCGAATGCGGAGCTGACGAATCAAAGCTCTCTATGACCCACATTGATCGCGTCGACAACCTTGTCGTGAATTGGCACGGTCAGAAGGAAATCGAGGTGCCCTCACTGGCCATTTTTCGGCTAAAAGACAAAGAAAATGGGGCCAGCCTCGTCTCACTTCTTCGCACTCGCTAGCGTCGAACCTCGGTGGCATGTTCGCCCTAAGGTGACAAAGAACGCGATGGATCGCATCAGGCGGACACATGTGGCAATCTTGATGATAGGGCGCTTCTCGAATTGGGGGCGCATTCACGGAAAGAAGATGACGTGGACGCACAGGATATGGGCGACGACCTGCAGGAAATTCTGGTCACGGCAGAGCAACTTGACCAGCGCCTGAACGAAATGGCCGCGCAAATTGACGCGGATTATCAGGGCAAAGAAATCCTCATCGTTGGCGTCCTTCGTGGCGCTGTCATGGTGATGGCTGACCTGTCACGCAAACTGCACACTCCGCTGGAAATGGACTGGATGGCCGTATCCTCGTACGGCAGTGGTACCAAGTCGTCGGGTGTTGTCCGGATCCTGAAGGACCTAGACCACGATGTGAATGGTCGCGACGTGCTGATCGTTGAAGACATCATCGACTCCGGCCTGACCCTTGCGTGGTTGAAGACCAACCTTGAATCGCGTGGCGCGAAGAGTGTGAAGATCGCCACCGCCCTGCGCAAACCGGAAGCAGCGAAGGTTGACGTGGAAGTTTCCTACGTCGGTTTCGACATTCCTGATGAATTCGTCGTTGGATATGGCCTCGACTACGCCGAAAAGTACAGGAACCTGCCGTTCGTTGGAACGCTCAAGCCGTCCGTGTACTCACACTGATCTATCGCATTACTTCAAAGGAAACTTGTGGCTGAAAAGGCAAAGAAGAAGCGAGTTCGCTGGACTGGAATCATCGTCCCTTTCATGATTCTCATGATCGGTGGATGGTTCCTCTGGCAGTACTTCCAACCGCGCGCAGTTGACACGTCCGAGGGCCTCGAAATCCTCAAGGGTGAAACCGTGTCACGCGTTGTCCTGAACGAGGGCACCCAGCAGGTCAACCTGACGCTGACGCAGGACTATACACACGAGGCCACCGGCTTGGGGGACAGGACTCGCAATCTGGGTAAGAACGTCTACTTCACGTACTCGTACACCCAGACCGAAGAGATTCTTACCACGGTTACTGAAAAGAGCCCCGTACGGGGATGGAACGCCATTCGTCCCCAGGGGTCAGCCATTTCTGCCGTCCTACAGATGGTCATTCCCATCCTGATCCTGATGCTCGCCTTCTGGTTCTTGATGTCCAGATTGTCCGGCTCGCGGATAATGGGCGGATTCGCCCAATCCAAGGTAAAGGAATTTAACCAAGAACGCCCCGACATCTCTTTTGCTGACGTTGCCGGAGAAGACGAGGCCGTCGAAGAACTCGAAGAAATCCGCGAGTTCTTGGCTTCGCCTGACAAGTTCCACAAGGTTGGCGCACGCATTCCGCGTGGTGTTCTGCTCTACGGTCCTCCCGGAACCGGCAAGACCCTGCTGGCCAAGGCGGTCGCAGGTGAAGCGCACGCCCCGTTCTTCTCGATCTCCGGTTCGGAGTTCATGGAACTCTACGTCGGCGTTGGTGCATCTCGTGTTCGCGACCTGTTCGAGCGCGCCAAGAAGGCGGCTCCCGCAATCATCTTTGTCGACGAAATCGACGCAGTTGGTCGCCACCGTGGCTCCGGCATTGGCGGTGGCAACGACGAACGTGAACAGACTCTGAACCAGTTGCTGGTTGAAATGGACGGCTTCGACGAGCGTGCGAACATCATCATGATCGCCGCAACGAACCGCCCCGACATTCTGGATCCGGCTCTTCTTCGCCCGGGTCGTTTTGACCGTCAGATCGCTGTTGAAGCTCCCGACTTGAAGGGCCGCGAAGCCATCCTGAAGGTCCACGCTGGTGGCAAGCCCATGACCAACGACGTTGATCTGCGTCAGATCGCGAAGCGCACCCCTGGTTTCACCGGCGCTGACTTGGCCAACGTTCTGAACGAAGCAGCCCTGTTGACAGCGCGCTCAAACGCGGACCTGATCGACAATCGTGCGATTGACGAAGCAATCGATCGCGTGATTGCCGGCCCGCAGAAGCGCACCCGCGTGATGAACGACCATGACAAGGCCGTTACCGCCTACCACGAGGGTGGCCATGCACTCTGCGCCGCAGCGTTGCGCTATACCGACCCAGTCACGAAGGTGACGATCCTGCCGCGTGGCCGCGCGCTCGGCTACACCATGGTCATGCCGACCGAAGACCGCTTCAACCACACGCGCAACCAGCTCCTCGATGAACTGGTGTACGCAATGGGTGGTCGCGTAGCCGAAGAACTCGTCTTCCGCGATCCGTCGACGGGCCCGGCAAACGACATCCAGCAGGCCACCAAGACCGCACGCGCCATGATCACTGATTACGGCATGTCTGACCGCGTGGGTTTGGTCAAGCTTGGCACCACCGACACCGAAGCTTTCGGTCATGGCGGTGGCTCTGAAGCTCGCCCCTACTCTAACGAGATGGCTGGCATCATCGACGATGAAGTTCGCCTGCTCTTGGATGGCGCTATGCGCGAAGCATGGGAGATTCTGACCAAGAACCGCGATGTCTTGGACACCCTTGCCCAGCGCCTGCTGGACGAAGAGACCCTGGATGAAGCTCAGCTTGCTGAGATCTTCAAGGATGTCGTTAAGCAAGATGAGCGCCCCGTTTGGAACTACGGCGCGGATGCCGCTATCGAAGGTGCTCGCTTGGGTAACCCCGTGGGTATTCCCTCGGCTCAGATTCCCACTGCGTTGGCCCCGGAAGCTGACCGTGTTGAAGAGGCCCCGGCCTCGTCGACGAACGAAAGCCAGGCAGGGGAGAACTGATGGCGTACGACGCAGCCGGCGTGGAAAAAGCGTCGCGCGACCTGCTGATTGCGATCGGCGAGGACCCGACGCGCGAAGGTTTGGCGGGAACTCCTGACCGGATGGCACGCGCATGGCGTGAAATGCTCTCTGGCTTGGAAGAAGACCCGCGCGACTACCTGCGTACTCAGTTTGAGGCGGGAACGGACGAACTTGTCCTGGTCCGCGACATCACCTTCCACTCTGTCTGCGAACACCACCTGCTCCCCTTCTACGGTCGTGCACACGTCGGTTATATTCCTTGCGGTGGCAAGGTCACTGGCCTGTCGAAGCTCGCACGTGTCGTCGAAGGCTACGCGCGTCGCCCCCAAGTTCAAGAACGCCTGACCGCGCAGATCGCGGACGCCATCGACGAGGTTCTTCACCCCCAGGGAGTCATCGTCGTTATGGAAGCAGAGCACATGTGCATGTCCATGCGTGGCATCACGAAGCCCGGGTCCTCCACTGTCACCAGTGCACTGCGCGGAATCATGAATGACGGCACGACGCGCGCTGAGATGATGGCTCTAGTCCTTGGAGGTGATCGTTCGTGAACCTCCGCGGTCCGCTTCTGCCTGATGGTCGCACGCTTGGGGGAGAAAACACGCTGGTCATGGGCATCCTCAACGTCACTCCTGACTCTTTTTCAGACGGCGGGAAATGGGCGCACGTGGATACCGCGATCGAACATGCGCACCAGATGATCGCCGAAGGGGCTGCACTGGTCGACATTGGTGGCGAGTCCACCGCTCCCGGGTCAACGCGGATCGATACGGACGAAGAGTGGAAACGCATTGGTCCCGTTGTTTCATCGCTGGCTGGAGATGGGATCATCTGCTCGGTTGATACGTTGCACGCTGCGAGCGCTGTGCGTGCCATGGAAGCCGGGGCACTTATCATTAACGATGTGTCCGGTGGCGGCTGGGATTCGCAGATGCTCTCGGTTGTTGCTGATACGAAGGCAGGTTTCATCCTTCAGCACTATCGTGCGCTTCCCGGAATGCCCGGTGAACACTTCGACTACGGCCCCGACCTGATGGCAACACTGTCGGAGCGTCTGATGCACCAGGTTGATCTGGCTCTGGACGCCGGCGTGAATGGCGATGCGATTGTCATCGATCCCGGTCTCGGATTCTCGCTGACGAACGAACAATGCTGGCAGATTGTGCGTTCTCTAGGGGAACTGACCGCACTGGGCTACCCTATTCTTATCGGTGCGTCCCGTAAGCGTTTCATCAAAGCGACTGGGCGGGACGTGGATGAAGAAACTGGTCGAGTCAGTGTGACGTGCATGCGTAACAGTGTGTGGGCGGTTCGCGTTCACAACGTTGGCTTGAATGTTGCCATGATGCGTGAAGGAAATGAGGAAACGCGATGAGCTCGCCGCTTGACGTCATCACTTTGCGTGGTCTGCACGTTGAGGCTGCTCACGGTGTATTCGACTTCGAGCATGACGCGCCCCAGCCGTTTATCGTCGACTGTGCCCTGTGGGTGGATACGTCCGCTTCCGCATCGTCAGATGATATCGCCGACACCGTGTCGTATGCGCTGGTCGCGGATGAAATCACGTCGATTGTTTCAGGTCCGTCCGTGAAGCTGATCGAGACCCTCGGCAATGCGATTGCGATGCGTCTTTTGCGCTTGGCTCACGTCCTCGGCGTTGAAGTGACGGTTCACAAGCCCCAGGCTCCGCTTGAACAGCCATTTGCGGATGTGTCGGTGACGGTTCGTCGCGGGCAGGTTCCGCTTGCTGTGCCGTCATCTGCATCTTCGTCTCCTGATGTGTCCGCGTCAGTTGGCGCGGCAGATTCTGCTCGGGATCGTTCCCTTATCGACGAGGCCGGCCACACCGGTTCAGTCGCTACTGGCGGTGATATGGCCGATGATGATCGGCTCGCGAACCTGGGCGAATCGGCGTTAGTCGTGGACACGGATTCTTCTTCGCCGCCACCGTCAGCTTTGGTTCCTGTCCTTGCCCTTGATTCCGAGGTAGACGAGGTATCCGATCAGGGTGAGGATCGTCCGGCATTGCCCGTCCGAGTGGTCTTGGCATTGGGCGGAAATATTGGTGACGTGCCGTCAACCTTCGCTTCGGCAATCGAAGCGTTGATCGATGATGTGCGTTTCGACGTTGTGAACGTATCGCCAATCCTACGCACACTTCCTGTTTTGGATGAGAACCAGGAGTCGCAGAGCGACTACTGGAATGCTGTCGTACTGGTTGATACAGATTTGACCCCGCGCGAGGTCCTCGACGTTGCCCACGCACTTGAGGACGTAGCTGGGCGCGAACGTAGCGAGCACTGGGGTGCGCGCACGCTGGACATTGACATTGTCGATTACGCGGGTATTTCATACGACGATGGCGTGCTTGTTCTTCCGCATATTCGCGCGCATTCGCGTGCTTTTGTTCTCGCTCCTTGGTTGATGGCTGATTCTTCGGCGCAGCTTGATGGGGTGGAAGTTGAAAAGCTTTTCAACGATGCCTCTGACAAAGATGGCATCATCGACGCGGTTGAAGATTGGCTGATGAACCCGGCGTCCGTTATCGCTGAGTCGGATGAGTATCTGAATGCTGGTTCGTCTGCTCGTGCCTCTTCGATTGTGTACCCCGAAGAGACACGTTCGGCTGACGCGATGCCTGAATCGGAGTCTGAGCTTCGGCAGGACTTAGATGTTGCTGTTGGCGTTGATGCTGAGTCTAAGACGCCACGTGTTCCGAGCTTGTCTGACTTGGATCTGTCGGATCTGTCGGTTGCGTTAGCCGCCCCTCCGACTCTTGAAGGTGAAGAGACTCGTCTTGACCGTATGCCGGCTATCTCTCGAGTGAATCTGCAACCGGCTAAGGGAGCAGACGACAAACTCTGGAACGCGTTGTGGGCCAAGTGGTCGCTGATCCGTGCCGACGAGGCCTCAGAAACCGTTGCTGAGCAGGACGAAGCGGACATTCAGTACCAGGAAGAATCTGGCGATATCGTCGAGGTGCCTGAGCTGGACGTTGATAATCGGGCGACGCTTTATCAGGACGACTTGGTCGAAGGGAACGAAACGGAATCGGAATCGCCCGTCGAGATGAGCGACGAGGCTCCTATTTCTCCTAACGCGGATACGCAGGAAGAATCTGTTGCAGATGATGATGCAGACGTTCATGACGATGGAGAAGCATCGGCGGGTGAAGAGGCTGGCCGGGAGTCAGAACCCGTTTCCAAGTCGACGTCTTCCCATCGTCTGCAGGGGTTTGGGCGCTCACTGAAGTGGTTCCCACTGTTCCCGCGTGACGAAGTTCAAGAACTGAATCCGACCGAAGATCGTGTGCCTGAAAATGCTCGGAAGGTTGAGGTTCGGTCGACGTCACGTGCTCTTCCGAGTTGGGATTTTGCTCATCACGAGGTACGTATTGTTGACGAACCAAGCCCCGTCGATGCTCTTTCGACATCTGGGGCCGTTCAGCGTCGTTCAATCGTTGATCCCCAGCTACCGGCAGATGCGCTTCGCGGTCCGATCGATGACTCTGAAGCAACGAAGACATCGATCATCCGCAAGGTTGTGGTTCGTCCCTCTTCAACTGGACACATTCCACTGACTAAAGATCAGGGTGAGTGAATGAAACCCGTTTCGTTACCTCGTCTGATTGGGTACGCAATCATTGCGTTGCTCTTGGTAGGCGTGATCGGAATGGGTGTTGTCATCACGGGTGGCACTCCACTTGAAGTCACTCCGATGATCATGGTGCTTGAACTTTTCCTTGCACTCATGCTGATCTGGTCGGGTATTCATGTGAAGCGCTATTGTGCTCACCGTAAAACTTGGGTGAACGCGCTCAATGCGTTGCGTATCGCCGTGGCAGCCCGCGCCAGCGCGTATGTTTCATCAATCGTCACGGGTACGCTTATCGCTCTCATGCTCATTTCGATGGCACGTATTGGGGCTCCAACAATGGTTGCCAATGCTGTGATTTCTGGGTTGAGCGCCGTTGCGGGAATCATTTGGTGCGTGTGTGCGGTTATCGTTGAACGCTGGTGCGTCATCGATGCGGACGAGGATCCGGAGCATCACAGCCCGAATGTCAGCCCCGCCTGATTCGACGAACCACACGTTTTTGCCTGCTTTTACTTCATAAGGAGGAATTCGGCGATGGGCTCATCTTCTCAAGCACCTCGGCCTCAGCCTGCGAAGAAGCGCGTGAAAAAAGTGAACCTCTGGCCACGACGTATCATCACAGGCACGGGTCTTCTTCTGATTATTGCTCTGCTTGTGTGGGGCATCTATTCGCTCGTCATGATGGCAACGAATGCAACGAAGAAGCAGGTGGAAGGACCTCAGTCGATTTCGGTGTACACCGAAGAGACGGTGCAATCTGGTGATGGTGAGATTCGTCTTCGCTCAACCGATAAGGTCACCGAGGATGGGATTATTGCTGCCGATGATTCGGTGACGATCCCTCGCTGTACTTCGGCCGCAATTAAGTATCAGGCGTCGACGACGGATACGAATGAGGGCGCTGGCGAGGGAGTCAGCGTTACCGTGAAGAATGAGGGAAATATTTCCTGCTGGACAACCTTCGGGCAGGTTTCACTCAAGATCACCAGTGGTGACCAGCTGATTTATGATTCAGCGCAGTGTTCTGCGTTCGATGAGACGGCGACGAAGCTGGTATTGACTCCTGACCTTGAATGGACTACCAGCATCACGTGGGATGGGCGTCATCACTTAGGCGGATGTGTTGAGCTTGCTGAGGGTGAAGAAACCAGTTCGGTACCGGTTGCCGGTGCGGGAACATATAACGCTCAGCTGTATGTGGGAGCTCGCTCGGTAACGGATAAGAGTGCGTTTGTTGTGATTGCCCCCGAACCGGATCCTGCTGCGTAGGGCTCAGTAGGTTCGTCGAGCCTGAGAAACCCCGCTAAATGAACTGAAGCTGAAAAGTCTGTTGGTTCAACAGCTACTTCACCAGAAGGCTTATGCAGTCTGGAGTAGGGCTAAATTCAAAGAGCTACCAGCCAACAATTCCGTTTGCGGCAACCTGGGCTTGATGTTCCAAACTGTCGCGAATCAAGCGTGCGCGGTAGGGGCCGATCCCTTCGATGCTCTGGAGTTCGTCCACGGAAGCTCCACGTAGAGATGCGAATGAATCCCAGTGAGTGGTCAGTTCTTTGATGACGCTCCACGGAAGATGCGGAACCAACGACAACGAACGAATACCACGAGGTTGGATCTCACGGTCTAGGTCAGCGACCTCAAAGACGGACAGGCCAAGAACGTTAGCGATTACTGTCAGGTCGACGAGCTTTTCACTGGGCATATCCGACAGATGCTTTTCGACCGAAGCAACATGTGCTTGATCCCGAATATAATCGCGCATCACCAGCGCACGTTCGGATGCAGAGCCTCGGATCAGATCATCAAGCTGCAGTGCAAGTAGTCGACCTTCCGAACCGAGTTCTTCAAGATAGCCATTAATTTCGGATGCGATCCTGCGGATCATTTCCATGCGCTGCATAACGGTTGCGACATCACGAACGGTCGCAGAATCGCGCATCTCAAGAACGGTCAGAGTCTGGAGGACCTCGTCAAGACGCTGTGAGTAGCGATCCAATGTGTCGACGGCCAGGTTTGCGCGCGCCAGCAGAGCTTCAGGCTCTTCAACCAAGTGGTGATGAGGTCCAACGTAGATGGAAATCATGCGCATCGACGCCGAGAGCGACAGGACAGGCAAGTGTGTTTGGCGGGCGGTACGCTGAGCCGTGCGGTGGCGCATACCGGATTCTTCCGTCGGAATCGACGGATCTGGAAGTAGCTGGACGTTCGCCTTTCGGATCTGCCAGTTGTTTTTGTCCAAGATGACAGCGCCGTCCATCTTGCAGAGTTCGCGAAGACGCGAGGCGCTGAAAGGAATATCCAGATCGAAGCCACCCGAACACATGGCTTCAATTTCAGGCGTGTATCCGAGCACGATCAATGCGCCCGTGTGCGAACGCTTAATGCGTTCAAGGCCCTCGCGGAGGTCTGTGCCTGGAGCAACAGCCTGCAGGGCTTCACGGAGAGTCACGGAATCGTCGGTCATCGCTCGGACCTTCCTTTATCGAGCATCTATTGAAATTTTACGGGAGCCCAACACGAATGGCTGTTGAAAGATCAGAGACGGTGAACACGTTCATTCCTTCGATTGGTGGTAAATCTTCACTCCCCTGTGCGGGAATGATCGCCGTTGTGAACCCCAGACGAGCGGCTTCCGTGAGGCGACGCCCAAGTCCGGTGCATGCTCGGATTTCTCCGGTTAAACCGATTTCACCCATCGCAACGAGAGACTCCCGTGGGGGAGTGCCCTTAAAAGCTGAGACGATTGCAATGGCGGTAGCAAGGTCAATGGCGGGCTCGGTTGTCTTGGCTCCACCAACGGTTGAGGCATACACGTCTAAGGAAGACGAATCGAGTCCCAATCGCGATTGTGCCACCGCCAAGATCATCGAAACACGCGAATGGTCGACACCCGATGTTGTGCGCCGGGGAGATCCGCCCGCGCTGGGGGCAAGAAGAGCTTGAATCTCGATCGGCATGGGGCGTCGGCCCTCAAGCGACACGGTCGCGCACGATCCGGGGACATCACGCGACGTCTGTGACAAGAACAATCCGGAAGGATCCTCCAGAGCGCGGATCCCAGAATCGATCAGTTCAAAACAACCGACCTCGTCAGTCGGTCCGTAGCGGTTCTTGACTGCCCGCAACAGGCGTAGGCGTGAATGGCGTTCGCCCTCAAACTGACACACCACATCCACAAGGTGTTCAAGGACGCGAGGACCGGCGATCCCGCCGTCTTTTGTTACGTGACCAACCAGAAGAATCGGCAGGTTTCGTTCCTTAGCCAAGCGAATCAGCCCAGCGGCAACAGCGCGTACCTGCGCGATACCACCCGCGCCACCATCAACCTGTGGAGACTGAATTGTCTGAACCGAATCAACCACCAGAAGCGAAGGAGAAGTCGCATCCACGTGCCCCAAAATGGTCGGCAGAGAATTATCGTCGGCGAGCAGAAGATCATCGTGGATTGCTCCAATGCGTTCTGCGCGAGCCTTCACCTGCGACGATGATTCTTCACCTGTGATGTAAAGAACCGGCCCCTTTTTCCCTGAATCCCGCGCGGCGCGTGCGGCAACGTCTAAAAGAAGTGTTGATTTGCCAACGCCCGGTTCACCGGCAAGAAGGATCACCGCACCGGGAACAATGCCCCCACCCAAGACGCGGTCAACTTCCCCCACCCCTGTTGGACGAGACTGGACTTGAGCAGAATCAACGTCAGCAATAGGTCGGGCAACAACCCTGGGTGCAACCGGCGTGGCAACACCAGCGATAGCGCCACCCGCGCTGGCCTCTTCCACTGTTCCCCACGCCTGGCACTCGCGACACTGGCCGACCCATTTGGGTGAAGTCCACCCGCAGTCGGTGCACCGGTAGCTGATCTTTTCCTTAGCCATAGGACAACGCTACAGCCCACCGTGTAGAAACCCGATTGCAATTCCACATGACGTGGTGCAACCCGCTGAAGTGATGCGACTTTATGGACGGTTCGCGAAGTACTCCAGAAGGCGCGCATCGCCCGACACGATGATGACGTCTTCGGGGTTAATGCGGGTCGTTGCATCGGCGTACTCGAACGGCATTCCCGGCCTGAGCAAGCCGAGCATATTCACGCCATACCGGCCTCGTAGATCCAGATCGGCCAACGTAAAACCGTGCACTTCCTTTGGTGGACGCAACTTCATAATCGCGAAGCCGTCCTTCTCCATCTCGATGTAGTCGATCATGCGACCACCAACGAGGTGAGCCGTGCGCTGGCCGGCATCAAACTCGGGATAGATGACGTGATGAGCGCCAATACGACGCAGGATTCGACCGTGTTCACGCGAGGTTGCCTTCGCCCAAATCGACGGCATCCCCATGTCAACCAGGTTTGCTGTGCTGAGCACGGATGCTTCCAAGGACGAGCCGACGCCAACCACGGCAGCGCGGAAATCTCGAGCACCTAGCTGTTCAAGAGCCTCGACACTCGTCGCGTCGGCCTCCACCAGTGGGAACCTGCCGGCGAACGCCTGAACGCGAGCGGGGTTCTTTTCCACTGCCAGAATCTCGTATCCCAGCTTGTCGAGTGTGACCGCAACTGCCGACCCGAAACGACCCAATCCGATAACCAGGGTGCCGGACGAAAGGTCCTTGATGTCATCTGATGTCATGGCGCAATTATGCCCTGTTTTCCTTTCCAGTGGGTATAGGGCGGGGAGAACGTGGTGGCGGCGGGTAGATAGCTGGCCGTTCGTACTAAGTGGCGAGGCCGGCCCACCTTCGTGGCCCTCTCTTCTCCCGATGGTCGATCAGGCAACGCTAGCCAATGATTGGGCGTTCCTCGGGCATACGGATCACGCGAGAACGCTCACGAAGAGCCAGAGCTGCGGCAACCGTCATCGAACCCGTTCGGCCGGCAAACATCAGGGCAATCAAGACATACTTCGCTAATGGAGGCAAAGTCGCCGTAATGCCTGTCGACAAGCCAACTGTTGCGAAGGCAGAAATTGTTTCGAACAGAATCGTGTCCAGCGAATAGTTCGTCAGGCTCAGCAAAATAACAACGGAAACGGCCACCATTGCCAGCCCCAACAGCGAGACGGCAACAGCAAGGCGGACAACCGACGGAGCAATGCGACGGCCAAAGGCTTCGATGTCCTGGTCACCTCGAGCCTCGGCGATAACGGCGAGTACCAAGACGGCGAAAGTCGTCACTTTCACGCCACCGGCCGTCGATCCGCTGCCGCCACCGATCATCATCAAGATGTCTTGAACGAAGTGCGTCTGCGGGCGCATCACCCCAACGTCAACCGCGGATAATCCCGAGGAACGTGTATTCACACCGGATAACAACGCATTCAAGATACGACTGGGAACAGGCAAGGCTCCCAGCGTCTCCGGGTTTGTCCACTCCGTCAATGCGAAAAGGACAGCGCCAATGAAGATCAAGGACACGTAGACCGACAGGGTCAGCTTCGTGTGGAGCGCCCACTTTTGCGGGGTGCGCCAACGGCGAGCAAGATCCTGGATGACGGGGAAACCAATGGCGCCGGTGAAGGTACCTAAAGCAATCGGAGCCAGCATCCACCAGTCGGAAACATGGGGAGCAAGCCCGCCAACTAGAATTACGAATCCCGCGTTATTGAACACTGAGATCGCCATGAAAAGCGCTTCCCATAGCGAGTGAAGAACGCCTTTACCCATGGTCAGGAAGCGTGGCAGGAAAACCAGGAAAAGAAGCAACTCGCCCACAAGTGAGGTTGCGATAACAGCCTTCAACAGCCCCGTGATTTGGCCGAGGCCGTTGGACTTTGTTTCCTGGGCGGCCAGCATTCTTTGCGTCAAACCCAGGTGACGTGAAACGGCAAAACCGAGGATCGATGCCAGGGTCATCACGCCCAAGCCACCGATCATGATGGCCATTGCAATGACGACCTGACCGAACACTGTCCAATGGGTGGCCGTATCAACGGTCGTTAAACCTGTCACACACACGGCAGAAACCGCGGTGAAAAGAATGTCAACGAACGATGCCGAACGTGTTGACACGGACGCAAAAGGTAGGCAAAGAAGCCCCGTGATGACCGCAATGATCAGAGCGAAAATGCCCAGAGCCAGACGCGCCGGTGAATAGCGGGCCTGAGAAACAAACCAAGCACGGAACTTGTCCATCCGAGTGGTTCCTTTTTCGTGAGCCAAGGGGCGCGTGGACGCTGAGTGTGTCGTCAGACCCTCGTCTGCGTATTGCACACGAGGGGTAGCGGCGAAGTCATCGGAGTGCGATGAGCGTTCAGACGATGCGGAATTCTTTCGCCTTATCGACACAACACTCGCCCCCTATCGCTTGACGTTCCTTGATTTCTTGCCACGCTACCACCCCGCTATCACCAAAGAAACTCTAGGTTTTCGCCGGTGTGTGAGTGCGAAGTAAAGATATCTGAACGCATTCTTCCAGAATTATCCACAACCTGTCTTTAGGCATTAGTATTGACCTTGAGGCTACGCGCGCAAAAGGACCGGCGCCACTGGTTGCCTCACGAAGATTATTTTGGGAGTTTTCATGGTGTCGCATTCCGCGCCCCGTTTTCTAACGGTTGCTGAAGTGGCGGAAATTATGCGCGTCTCAAAAATGACGGTCTACCGTTTGATTCATTCTGGCGACCTGCCTGCGATCCGCGTCGGCAAGAGCTTCCGCGTACCGGAAGCAGCGCTTGGCCAGATCATCGAATCGGGTCTTGCTGATCACACCGAGACTTCCATTTCGGTGAGTAGTGCCATTAACGGGTAAGATAGCAACGCTATGCCTGTAATGGGCATGATTCGTCAGGCGGTAGGAACCTCTGCCGCGAGCTAGTTTCAACAAGAGGGAGGAACCCCATGGGCTCCGTCATCAAGAAGCGCCGCAAGCGTATGGCAAAGAAGAAGCACCGCAAGCTGCTGCGCAAGACGCGTCACCAGCGTCGCAACAAGAAGTGAGCTTCAAGGCCCGGCCGATTTGAACTGTCCCCCGGAAGTTGGACTGATTTATTCAGTTTTTCTTCCG
>NZ_JAQEVQ010000011.1:0-74912 GCF_027694595.1 Pauljensenia sp. OF14-1SRA
TCTAATCCCGACACGCCAACAAAAACACACATTTTGTCGTTTAACCCCCAATGACAGAAGCAAAATGAGATTATGTGCGATCTATTTGAGCAATTAGCTAAGGGATTGTTCCCCATTGCTGAGCAGGTTCATGATGATGACGAGCCAGATATTGAAGAGCTCTGGTACATATTTGATCATGATGCTTGTGCGGCTTTGGCATCCGCGTCAGCTATTCTCATTAACCATGATGTGAAGTTGCCGGACCACCTGTATGAACTGTTCAAAGAGGTTGGCCAGCCTGGCGAATACTTAGATGAAGACTTTGCTGATCTTGAAGAGATTTACCTGCGTAAATAGTTAAACTCTTCTGATTGTTTCCTGTTGGGGTGGGTGAACTTGGTTAGTTGGTTAGATTACAAGCCGCAACGCTTCCGGTATTCCTCGTAGGATTCTTTTTCAGGTTTATAAACCCAAGGACCCTCGGCGATGGTTTCTGGTACAGGGTCGAATCCGGCTTTTTGGAGGCGGTCTAAGACTTCGCCAATGTTGCCTTAACCTCTTCCTTACTTACCTGATATTTAAAATGGTAGGTGTAGTCTTTAACGTTGTCGTACAAGCTAATCATCCTCCTTATATGAACTAATTGGTCTGAAGCTGTCTGGGTACCTGGGGCTAGCGGCGGCGTTTGGTTTTGATGAGTGCGTCCTGCTCTGTCATTTTAAGGTAGGACTTGAGGAGGGTTTCGAGGCGTTCTTCGTTTGAGTTGAATGGTTTTTGGCGGAAGGCCCGGTCTACTGCTTTGTCGAGTTTTCGGTGTGCGGCGAGGAGCTGCGGGCTCATTGCGAGTGGGTTGTAGTGGTCTGCTAGGCAGCGTTCAGGGTGGAGGTTGCGGGCGTCGAGGACGGCTTGGCCACCGGCGATGATTTCGGCGCGGAGCTTTTCAGAGACTTCTGGTAACGGGAAGTTATTCCACACCACGGTGTTTGAGAAGCGAAGACGCGATTCTAGTCTTCCCCCGATGGTTTTCTGCCAGGTGATGAACATGGATGAAGAAACTATTCCGAATAGGTAACCGTCGGGGTCTTCAGCGTTAAAGACCAGATTCGACGAGATGGTTTCCGCGTCTAGTCGCGCAGCAGTAAAGAAGTTTCGGGTTTCAGAAACGACGGAGGGAATGCACAGGTAAGGTTGCGTAAATCGCCTGCGTTCGGCGAATAGATGCGGGCTGTCTGCTAGATTTTTTGTCGCCTGTTTTTTACTACCGAGACGGAACTGTCGAACAGCATCTAACCTGTCACGCAAAACATTTGAGCGTCGAATCTCTGCGGGGGGGGGCGTCTTCGAGCCACAAGCACCAGCGGTTTTCACCATGGAGTAGCTCGCGAGCTCCTACAAACTTCCGCAAATATTTCGCCGCAATGGGATCGGCGGTCACTTCGGGGTACTCGTCAACTTCTACAATTAGGTTTCTGCCGTCGGCTGGCTTTGAGCCGTAAGAAACCTTTGGAACAAACGTTGATAGTGGGGTCGAACGCTTCTTCACAAATAGATTGGGGGCGTCCACCAAGTAGGCATTGATGTTCTTGGCTGGAACTGCAGTGGGTTCGCCTTTAATGTCGGCGTAGGTGTAGAGGGTTGCGCTTGCGCGACGTTTCTTCTCCATGCCAATGATTACGCAGTGAACAGCTGCGGCGTCGGCAGCTTCGGATGTCCAAGAGAAAGTTTGGTGCGCGAACTTTATGCGCCAGCCGTTGCTAAACAGCGGGCCAAATAGGGATGGCACGGGCTGGCCTTGCGTGATTGAGTTGGTGGACACAAAAGCGAACTGGCCGTTGTTAACAAACCGGAAGTAGTCTGCCGCCTTTTTGTACCAGCCGGTAACGTAGTCGAGGTAGCCGTCGTATAGGTCACCCCACACGAGTTTCATGTCTTCGGTTTGGTCTGCACCTTGCAGGTACTGGCCAATAAATGGCGGGTTTCCAACAATGCGCACGCGGTCTGAGGGTGGGAAAACTTGCTCCCAGTTGGTGCGTAGCGCGTTGCCCACGTGGATGCACTCAACTTTGTCCAGTGGCAGTGTTTTTGGGGGAGCGCCCAGCGACATTGCGAGTTTCTGGTTTGCTTGGTGATCCACCAGGTATAAAGCTGTTTGCGCAATGCGGGCAGGCCATTCCTCAATTTCTATACCCGCAAAATTTTCCAGTTTGACGTTTAGGTTCTCGCGCTCAAAAAAGAGGGTTCCACCCGCACTTGGGTCTAGCTCTTCCAAGCGTTTAAGAATTTCCAAATCTAACTGGCGCAACTCACGGTATGCAACCACCAGGAAGTTTCCACAACCACAAGCCGGGTCCATGACCTGGAGTTGCCCGATTCTGTCGCGCAGTTTTTCGAGCCGCTTTACGTCGTGATAGTAGGTTTTGAACTCTGTGCGAAGTTCGTCAAGGAATAGAGGCTCAATGGTTTTAAGAATGTTGATCTCAGTCGTGTAATGCTCACCCAGCTGCCGCCTGGCTTTCGCACTCTTTACGGACTGGAATAGTGAGCCGAAAATTGCGGGGCTGATTTCTGACCAGTTGAACATGCAGGCTTCAATCAAAAGCTCGCGCATTGTTGAATCAAAGTAGGGAATGGATGTGGATTCGCCAAAAATTCCGCCATTTACGTACGGGAAGCGAGAAAGTAGCGAATCCATGTTCGCTGGCCTGAGGGCCTCTGGCTGATTCATAATCTGGAACAGCATCACCAGCTGTGCCCCAAGGTCTGTGCCATCCTCGCGCGTTCGCTTCTCTAAGAACTCGTAAAACAGGTCGCGCTCCCACATGCCTGAATCGTCACCGTACAGGGTAAACAGTAAGCGGACTAGGAATACGGAGGATTCGTGCTCGGAGTATCCGGTTTTCTCTAGTTCTGAATACAGGCGCCCCATGATCTGCGCGGCACGAATGGATGCTTTTTCTTGTTCTCGCGAGCCAAAAGCGCGGGTTTGAAAACCAGCTAGGAAAGCCAGATCTTCCGCATGTAAGGGAAGCTCTTCCAGCGGAAATTGGACGGTGTCAGCCCCGTCCTCGGCTTCGATATCAAGAATTCGGATCGTTTTGAAATCGGAAGTAATAACGCGACTAGGGCGTTCAACCTCGGCTAGGTCTTCCATATAATCCAGGGCTTGCGCCTCCGCAGCTTCAAGATCACGCCCCGCAGTTTTCATCTCAATCAAAGCTAGGCCGGGTATCAGGGCGTCGATGAATCCTCGCCTACCGGTGGAGGTGCGCTTAGCGCGTTTTTCATACAAAGCCGCCTTGGTTTGCGTGATCCCGAACGCTCCAAGCAAGTCTTTGATGAACGACTGCGCCTGCTGACGCTCATCGCCGGGCTCCTCCACCCAGTCTGCAACAACCTTCGTGCAACGCCTGCGGATCTCGTCGAGTGAAAGTGCGGTAGCCACATTGCCTCCCTAAGTGTCTAACGCAATATTAGTCGGGACCACGGACAATAATTTGGAAGCAGAGCAAGGAATCAGGGGCGCCCCTGCAGGCGCAGGAATACTCGCCCTCTAAGGCAAGCATCGCTACGAAGACTGAGCCTCACTCGATCCCTAATAAGTAGTGCAGAGTTACCAGTGGTGACTCCGCGCTACCTATATCTGCGACAACTGAGGGTGTTTGCGTTCTACAACTCCAAACCGTCCCGCACCTACGCCAACACAACTACGCCATACCAGCACGCATCTGACCGGTCTTCGGATCCACACCGAAACCCCAGCGCCCAGAACCAGCCTGCCCATTCCCGGGAACGCGCAACATACCCTGCTGTTCAGCCTCAGCAACCAGCGTCCCATTGCGCGTAAACACCTGATAACGAACCAACGTACGCGACGAATTTACATTCGAACACGCGCCATCGAACAACAACCACTCATTAATATCCACATCGCGGTGGAACCACATCGCATGATCCAACGACGCAGCTGACATACCAGGAGTCATCCAGGACAACCCCAACGCACGCATCGCAGGCTCCAACATCACCTGATCAATCACATACGCCAACAAAGCGCGATGAACATGCTGGCTTGCCTCAGCAGGCACCTCGGCACGAGGCTTCATCCACAACTGCTGACGACTGGCCAACGACTCATCCGACTGCGTATACAGCGACTGCTGAACATGGCGCACATCAAATGCCGTTGTTTTCCCTAAAAAACGCCCAACCGGATGATCCATCGCCCGAAAAATCTCCAAAGCACTCGAAAGCTCTTCCGGTGGCGTCACGGCAGGGGAGTCAGACGTGAAAGACAAGCCGGCCTCGTTCCCCTCGTACGACGCCTGCAACGCCAGAATCTCTTTCTCACCCTGGCGACACACAACCCGACGCGAAGAAAACGAACGCCCATCGCGAAGACGCTGAACCTCAAGCTCAAACGGTATCGACGGGTCGCCACCACGCATGAAATACGTGTGGAACGAATGAGGAAGACGCCCCTCAGTCATCGTCGCAGCGGCAGCCACCAACGCCTGCGCCACAACCTGGCCACCATAAACACGCCTCACCTGAGGCAACGAATGACCGACAAAACGATCGTGACCAGACTCTTCCAAAGCCAAAATTCTTAAAACAGACGCAACAGGCTCAGTAGAAATCAGCGGAACATCAATGGGGCGAGTCATGTATCTATTTTCACCTGAAACTTCGCGCACGCCACCGCACAATCCGCCCACCCTAGGCACAGAAATCCGCCTACAGTCAACAACAGACAACGCAGAAAACTGCAAAAAACAGTCAAAAAATACTAGCCCGATCGCGTTTAGTGATTGCGATCATACCCTTAAAGGGTTACCATGTGATGCGGATCGCAACAGGACTATGCCTTGGAAGAAAGGAGCGAGATGGAATCGGCTCTCGCGTTGGTTGACGCCCTCGGCGGCACATCCAACATCGTCGACATTGAGCCATGCTCCCTCCGTATCCGAGTCGAAGTAGGAAACCAAGCAAACGTTAACGAAGACGCACTCCGCATGCCGTTCGTCCTGGCAGTCGTCCGATCCGGTAACATCGTCCAAATCATCGCAGGCACTGAATCTGATGACATTGCCGAAAAAATGGCAACCGTCGTCAAGTGGGATACTGCCAACGAAGTGTAACCAGAGTCGCGTCCACTTTGCCGTCCAGCGGTTCCCAAGGGCAAGACTGACGCATAGACTTGACTGTACGCCCGCAACCAAAGGAGTCACACGTGGACTGGAGTGCGCCAGCAGCGTCCGATATTGACACGCTACGAGCCCTCGCCGACAAAAATGGTGTCGCAACCTTCTTCTGGGACTGGTACGGACGACAAAAATTCGTTTCAGCTGACTCTCTGCTCGCTGTCCTCAAAGCACTCGGCGTCAACGTTGACGCCGACTCAACGGTCGGAGACATCCACCACGCGCTGACGGAAACAGAAGACCGATTCTGGCTTGCCACACTGCCACCAACGATCGTGGCACGCCAAGGACAACACCGTGATTTCCCCGTCCACGTCCCCCACGGCAACTGGGTGCACGTCACCTGGATCAGCGAAGACGGAACATCCGGTGACTGCACGCAACTCGACCGCTACATCGCCCCGCGCCAAATCGGTGACGCGCTGATCGGTCGCGCAACTTTCGAAACACCCGACCACCTGGCACCGGGCTGGCACCGGATCGTTGCAACGCTTGAAGGCGGAGAAATTCACTCCGCAACTTTGCTTGTTGCACCCAATCATATTGACAACGGCCCGCTCTCTGACTCCAAGCGACGCTGGGGCGTATCTGCACAGCTGTACTCAACGCGTTCGGCACGCTCGTGGGGACTGGGTGACGCTGAAGACCTCGCCGATCTCGCATCAGTATGCGCCGACAGGGGAGCAGACTTCCTGCTCATCAACCCCATCCACGCGTCTAGCCCGATCACGCCGATGGAAAACTCACCGTACCTGCCGGTCTCGCGCCGTTGGCTAAATCCCATCTACATCCGCCCAGAAGCAATCGACGAATTCGCCGACGCATCACCTGACGTTCGTCGATCCATCGAAGAACTCCGCCTAGCCGCGAACGCTACCGATACCGCGGATGCGCTGGTCGACCGAGATCGCACGTGGGAAGCCAAACGCAAAGCTCTCGAACTGATCTACCAGATTCCGCGCTCGTACCACCGGACCTCGCAATTCACCCACTTCGTCGAAGAAGGTGGACGCGATCTGGCAAACTTCGCACTCTGGAGCGCCCTAGCAGAAGCAAACGAATCCCCCATCCTGCCCGACGAGATCGTATCCTCAACATCACCGTCCGCTGACCGTGCCCGCCTTGAACTGGCAGACCGCATCGAATTCTGGGAATGGTGCCAGTGGATTGTTTCCCAGCAGATGCAAGACGCGCAACGTGTCGCAACCGACGTCGGTATGGACATCGGCATCATGGCTGACCTTGCCGTCGGTGTTCACTCACACGGATCCGAAACCTGGTCCAACCGCCAGGTGTTCGCCCAAGGTATGACTGTTGGTGCTCCGCCGGACATGTACTCCCAGCAGGGACAGGACTGGTCGGAACCGCCATGGTCGCCGCGCGCCCTGGCACAGGCCGGCTACAAGCCGATCCGCGACATGGTCCGCGCAGCCCTCGCCAACGCGGGAGCCATCCGCATCGACCACATCCTCGGCCTCTTCCGCCTTTGGTGGATCCCAGCGGGCATGGGTGCCGGAAACGGCACCTACGTGTACTACGATCACGAGGCCATGGTCGGAACCGTGCTCCTAGAAGCGCAACGCGCCGGAGCAGTTGTTATTGGTGAAGACCTCGGAACCGTTGAACCGTGGGTCCGCGACTACCTGAGCTCGCGAGGCATCCTAGGGACCTCGATCCTCTGGTTCGAGAAGGACGGTGGCGGGTGGCCACTTCACCCCGGCTCGTACCGCACCGCGTGCCTTGCCGCAGTAAACACGCACGACCTGCCACCGACCGCCGGATACTTGGCTGGTGTGCAGACCACTTTGCGCGACGAGCTTGGCCTGCTGGTCGAGGACGTCGAATCCGTGCGAGCCGCTGACCGTCTTGAACTTGAACAGGTTCTAGCTCGACTGCGTGAATACGGGTTGCTTGAATCCGCATCCCCGTCAGAGCGCGAGATCGTTGAAGCCCTGCACGCGTATGTTGCGCAGACCCCGTCTCAGTTGGTTGTGGCATCGCTGGTGGATGCGGTGGGTGATCGGCGCCCTCAGAATCTTCCGGGCACCGACAAGGAATATCCGAATTGGCGTGTTCCGCTCTGCGATTCTGACGGTGTTGAGGTCTACATTGACGACCTTCCGACCAATGAGCGTTTGAACTCCCTGTTCACCGTTCTGACGGCATCGGTGCGCGCTCGAAAGTAGGGGACTGGCTGGGGCTTTTGCTCCGGGCTGCACTTGACGCGACGGTTTGGCCTGTAAACGCGTGAGAGTGTCGCGTGGGGTGTAGTTGGTGCGGTGAGGAGGCGGGTTTTGTGCTCCCGGCTGCGCTTGACGCGACGGTTTGGCCTGTAAACGCGTGGTCTCGTCGCGTGGGGTGTAGTTGGTGCGGTGAGGAGGCGGGTTTTGTGCTCCGGGCTGCGCTTGACGCGACGGTTTGGCCTGTAAACGCGTGAGAGTGTCGCGTGGGGTGTAGGTGGTGCGGTGATTGGGGTGCTTTGTGTGCACGGACTGCGCTTGACGCGACACTTTTGCCCTGAAATGTGTGGTCTCGTCGCGTGGGGTGTAGTTGGTGCCACCGGAAAAGTGCTAGAGCTCCCAGCACGTGGCGATTGCAACGCCAGCTCGAACGAAAGTACCCGGCTTGACCAGCAATTTCATGGACACATCGGGGCGCAGAGCGATGACGGGAACAATCACGGCAAGGCCAGCATGGCGCGCAATGCTACGGTCCCACGTGATTAAAGGTGAGCCGGCTTTTACCGCGTCGCCCTGAGAAGCGTGGACGGTGAACCCTTCACCCTTCAAGTTCACTGTATCGATACCAAGGTGAACCAAGATTCCGGTGCCCGACCGATGCTTGATCGCAAAAGCGTGCGGGTGAAGCGAATGAACTGTCCCCGAAATTGGAGCGTTCGCGATAGAGAGCGAGTCAGCACTCGCGCCAGCATCGCCCGTGCTCGCACCCACGTCAGCAACATCAATGGTTGCACCCGCACCTTCGCCTTCGGGCACAATCGCGAAACCGGGCCCAATAATCTCTTGAGAAAACACAGGATCCGGCACGGCGGAAAGAGCTTCGACCGTGCCGGAAAGTGGTGCGTAGATCGTGAACGTCATGGAAGTAGATGCGTGTTCATCAACGAATGAGGCGCGCGGTCAGCGCGTGGTGCGGGTTTGCGCCAAAGAAGGAACGAACTGTGCACAGTGAACCGCGATCATTGTTGCGATGATGCCAGCTTCGATAATCGCAAGGGTCACTTGAGCTTTTCGATTTCCTCGACGATGGTTTCGGTTTCGGGGCCCATGACGACCTGCACCGAGTTTGCGACGGTGACAACACCGAATGCGCCCGCGTCAGAGAGGGCTTTTTCGTTGATCTTGTCTTCGTCCTTGACCTCTGCGCGGATACGAGTGATGCACGCTTCGATCGTCTCAATGTTGTCCCAGCCACCGAGGGCTGAAAGGATGTCTGCTGCCTGACTCATGTGGGCCTCCTCAAAACACCGCAAATAGGGTCTATGTCACATTTAGTTTAGTTTAGCGCGCTTTGGGTGAATGTGCCCTGTTCATCGTGCATTAAGTGGGGAAAGTGCTCACGTGGTGAGCGCGGCTTCGTCCCTTGGGTGAAACGCAGAAAGAACGAGGTCGCGACCACTAGATCAGCGCCAACTTTTCGAAGGCGCGGGCCAAACCGTCTTCTTCCAAGGTGGCGGTTTCGAACGTTGCGGCTGCGACGATTACGGGGTCGGCTCCGCCCATTGCGACTGACCTTCCAGCCACCTTCAGTGCTTCAAGGTCATTCATGGAATCGCCGATGGCGATGGTGTTGGCGATGTCGAAACCAAGATGGCGAGCAGCCAGCTGAATGCCAGTGCCCTTCGAGATTCCCTTCGGAGTCACCTCAAAAACCAGAGTGTTACCTGCGGGAACGGAGCCGGGGGTGACGTCCATCGAGTCGGGGATAAGGGAGCGAACCTGCTCGTAGGTCGTGTTACCTGCTGGGATGTACGCCGTGCACTTCGCTGATGACTTCGGAAGACCCTCGCCAAGATAGGGAGCGACGGACTCGGCGTAGGGAGCCCAATCCTGGGGCTTCATTCCGGCGGTTTCAAGGAACATCTCCATGAATCCCTCGGAGGGGTGCATGGCGTCCGACCCCTGCCAGATCCACATTCCGTCAAGCTGACGCCACACATCGGTGATCGGTTCGATCAGCGCGGGGTCAATGCGTTCGTCCAGCAGGACTTCTTGACCGACGCGCACGTAGCTTCCCGCTCCCGCAACGCACCCTGAAAAACCGAAATCCCACAGGTAGGGGTAGATTTCTGGAATCGAACGACCCGTGCACATGAACAGGGTGTGGCCACCTTCGACAGCTTGCTCGCACGCCTGACGGGCGGATTCGGGGACCGTCTGGTCTTTGCCGATCAGGGTCCCGTCAAGGTCAAGGAAGATTAACTGGGCTGAAGAGGAAGCAGAAGTCATGGTCCTAAGGATATCCGGTCGCTCAGGCACGATGCCTGAGCGACCGTGTGAAGCAACCGTGTGAAGTAAGAGTGCAGGAGGGTTAGGAAGCCAGACCAACGCGACCACGCCTGGCGTGCAAGCGCGCGATAGTCACAATCAGGTGCTGTAACGGAACATCAATTCCGGCAGCGTCAGCCTTCGCCACAAGAGCGCCGTTCAGGTACTCCAGTTCCGACAGCTTTCCTGCAATCAGGTCGCGTTGCATCGACGACGTCGAGGCTTCCGGGTAGTTATCCAGCTCGCCGACGATCTTCTCGCAGTCCTCGTCGGTCAAATCAACGCCGCTCCAGCGCGCGACCGACTGGACCTCTTTCACGGACTTCGCCCAGAGAGCGTGGGTTTCGTCGAAGGAACGAATGTCGCCGACGGTCGCGTTCGCCAGAACGTTCACGCCACCCATGGTGCAGATGACCGCGTACTTGTACCAGAGGTCGTGTGCGATCGTGGGGGATATGTGCGCATCAACGCCGTTGGCAAGCAGTGCGTCCTTGAATTCTTCGAGGATTGGGTACGTTCCGTCCAAGCCAATCGGTGCACTACCGATGAGCATCTTTGGCCGGCCACCGATCTGACGGACCTCGCCCGGGCCGTCGATGAAGGCAACGATGAAGGTGACGCAGGGGAGTGCGTGCTCCACTCCGAAGCGTTTCGCCACCATGTCGGGCGCAACGACACCGTTCTGGAAGGTCAGGACCAGCGTGTTTGCGCCGATCATCTGCTGGCAGTTTTCCAGCGATTCTTCGAAGTGAGTGAGCTTGACGGTGATCATCACCAGGTCGCAGACGCCCACGCCCGTGCCGTCGGTGGTCACCGATGCGGGGTGATAGGTACGCGAACCGGATTCGGTGTGAACGATCAAGCCCCTGTCGCTGATTGCTGCGACGTGACGGGAAGTGGTGACGATATGGACCTCGGCGCCCGCATCCATGAGAGCACCTGCGTGGTAGCCGCCCACGCCGCCGGAACCAATAATTGCGATCTTCATGCTTTGATAGTGGCACGTTTGTGGGTGTGCGTCACCGGTTTGCGAAAAATTCTCAACTGTTAACACTCGGTAATGGTGATGTATGCATACGAGGCCACGCATCTCTTCCCAGGCACCTGCGTCGGATATAGGCGCGATATGCGTAACGCTTCAACGACTATGCTTAATGCATACCCGCCTGACGCCGATCAAGGAAAGCTTATGTCCGCCCAGCCCTTGCTGTCTGTCATCGTTCCCTCGTACAACTCGCAGGACTATCTGGATCGGGCACTCGCGACCCTCGTTGACTACAACGATGAAGTGGAAGTGCTGATCGTCAACGACGGCTCGCAAGACAACACCGGCGCGCTTGCTGATCAGTGGGCTTCAAAGTATCCGACCTGCGTGCGGGCTATCCACCAGGAAAATAAAGGCCATGGTGGTGCAGTCAATGCCGGTTTGAAAGCTGCCACGGGCACATACATTCGCGTCGTCGATTCTGACGACTGGGTTGATCGCGCGGCAATGAACAAGGTGCTTGACGTTCTTCGTGAAGAACGTGCGAACGGGCGTGAACTGGACCTTCTGGTCACTAACTACGTCTACGAAAAGCAAGGCAAGGCGCACAAGCTGGTTGTCCGCTACCGCAACGTCCTGCCACAGGGGCGCACAATCGGCTGGGAAGAGGTTCGCAAGTGCCGTTACACGCAGTACCTGATGATGCACTCGCTGACCATGCGCACCGAACTTGTCCGTCAGTCCGGTCTGGTCATGCCCGAGCACACGTTCTACGTTGACTTCATTTACTCCCACACGCCATTCCCGCTGATTCGCACGATTCGCTACCTTGACGTCAACCTGTACCGCTACTTCATTGGTCGTGACGACCAGTCGGTCAACGAGCCCGTGATGATTTCACGCTTGGATCAGTTGATGCGGGTTAATCGTGAGATGGTGAAGGCTATTCCGGACCCGGACACGGTTCCGGCCAACCTCTATAACTACATGATCCACTACCTGCGCATTAACTGCGTGGTCTGCACAATCATGGCTGTTCTGTCGGGAACTGACGAGCACTTGG
The DNA here is from genome assembly GCF_027694595.1 of Pauljensenia sp. OF14-1SRA. Taxonomy (NCBI): domain Bacteria; kingdom Bacillati; phylum Actinomycetota; class Actinomycetes; order Actinomycetales; family Actinomycetaceae; genus Pauljensenia; species Pauljensenia sp. OF14-1SRA. The sequence continues at coordinate 11,740 of NZ_JAQEVQ010000011.1, forward strand.
CGATGAAAGACCAGCTGTGGAAGGACCTCGAAGAAGTAAATCCCGTCGCGGCCAAACGTGTTGAATCCGATCTTCTGGGGCGAGTGATTCGTGTGAAGAATGAATGGGTTCTGCGAAAAGGCTATGGGATTGTCCGAGCGCTTATTGGCTTTAACTGACCGGGCTTGCCCGTTCTGGTCGCTCTTTGTGCTCTGATAACGTGCTATTGGCCGGAAGAGTGCGTTCTTACCACTAAACTGAGGGCAATCTGCATTGTGGGTGTGCACGGTTGACACACGTGCTCTAGCCCCTGTGAAAGGACCGGTTGTATGGATCTTGTCGTTGTCGGCTCCGGATTCTTCGGACTCACGCTTGCGCGTCAGGCAGCCGAACTTCGCGGTATGAACGTGACTGTCATCGAGCGCCGTGACCACATCGGTGGCAACGCATGGTCATCAGTTGATCCTGAAACTGGTGTTGAAGTGCACCGATACGGGACTCACCTGTTTCACACGTCAAATGAACGCGTCTGGGACTACGCCAATCGTTTTACGGCGTTCAACGATTATCAGCATCGTGTCTACACAAACCATCAGGGAGTTGTTTACCCGATGCCGATCAACCTAGGGACGATTAATCAGTTCTTCAATGCGGCCTATGGGCCAGATGCTGCCCGAGCGCTTGTGGAAGATCAGGCGTCAGAACTCGGTGCTAAAACTCCTGAGAATCTGGAAGAAAAGGCGATCAGTCTGATCGGTCGCCCGCTTTACGAGGCGTTTATTAAGGGATATACCGCGAAGCAGTGGCAGATGGATCCGAAGGACTTGGATCCTGCAATCATTTCGCGCCTTCCCGTTCGTTTTACCTACGACAACCGCTATTTCTGCGATACCTACGAGGGACTGCCCGTCGACGGCTACGGAGCATGGCTGACCCGGCTGGCTGATCATCCACGCATCACAGTGAAGACACGCACCGATTTCTTCGATGATTCACACGAATTCTCCAAAGATCGCACGGTTGGTCAAACCGGTGTTGTGTACACGGGTGCAATTGATCGCTATTTCAATTACCAGGCAGGCGAGCTGAAGTGGCGAACCTTGGATTTTGAGACCGAAGTCGTCAATACCGCTGACTACCAGGGGTGCTCGGTGATGAATTACGCCGATGAAACCGTTGCCTACACGCGCATCCACGAGTTTGCTCACCTGCACCCTGAACGTGACCGGACGGGCGCGACGAACACAGTGATTATGCGTGAGTTCTCGCGCTTCGCCAATAGTGATGACGAGCCGTACTACCCGGTTTCAGCGCCGACCGACAGGCAGACTCTGGCTACCTACCGCGAGCTTGCAGCGCGGGAGGACAAGGTTCTGTTTGGTGGGCGACTGGGCTCGTATCAGTACCTCGATATGCATATGGCGATTGCGTCGGCTTTGACCCGCTTTGATGAGGTCGTTTCGCGCTGGTAAGGCGTGGACGCCAGGTCCGACTCGGGCCTGATGGACACGCGACGAGGAACCTATTAAACGTTTAACCGATCAATGGGTGCCTAGGTGAGTATTCCCTCAACCCTCGTCAATGGGTCGGACGTCGAGGCAAACGAGGGCAGAGAAGTCGTACCCTTTGGCACGTGGGTAGCGTTATTTTCAGTATCTGCGCAATCGCGCTTGTCATTGGAGTCGGAGCGGTCGCACACCGAGTGGGATTGATCGACGGCGCCAAAGTGAAGTTTCTGTCCGACATCACCTACTGGATTACCGCACCCGCAATGCTTTTCCACGCTATTGCGAACGCCGATGTTCTCAGCGCTTTTGGATCCCATCTTGGCGTTGCTGCGGCAGCCGGTGCCTGCTCTGCACTGGCCTTTGTCATTATTGGCGGTGGATTAATGCGCGTCCGTGGGGGAGACCTGGTGGTGGGGCGCAATGTCATCCTCACTGAACAACGCTGCCTACATTGGTATTCCGATTGCCGTTTACGTATTCGGTGAAACAACGCACGTCGTTCCGATTCTGATCTTCCAGCTCGGTTTCTTCACCCCCATGTTCTTCATCATGGCCGATATTGCTGGTGCGGGGAAGAAAACGAAGTTTTCGTCGGTGATCGCGATGGTCGTCAAGAACCCGATGGTCATTGCCGCTGCGATTGGTTTCGTCTTCTCGCTTCTGCCGTTTGAGCTTCCCATTCTGCTTGAAGTGTCAACGTCCATGCTTGGTGACGGCGCCCCGCCCATTATTCTTCTGGCATTCGGTGCCTCGATTGTGGGGCAACGAGGCTCCCACGCACACCTGTTCAGTGGAGCAACAATCCTTGCCTCAATGTCGAAGCTCTTTGTGCAACCCCTTGTTGCTTGTGGCGTCGGGTACCTGCTGGGAATGTCGAGCTACGAACTGATGGTCGTGACCGTTATGGCAGGACTTCCCACCGCTCAGAACGCGTTTATCGCAGCATTGCGTGCGCGAACGGGAGAAGGAATCGCCCAAGGAACGGTTCTGATTACGACGCTCGCTTCGCTTCCGCTTTCGATCGCGACAGTCTGGATTTTCCACTCTCTGCTGGGCGTCTAAGACATCCATTTCGACGCATCGAAGGGCACCTGAACGCCACCGTGCTCCGATGACGCGAGGTTCATGTTCGGGGCCTCGTCAATGCGAAAAATGAAACACGCACCCAGACGCGGATAAAAATGCGGCGTACTTGGTGTCTATCTGGTGGACATTTTACCGGCACTTTGCGCGTGGCCGTTACATTGAATGGGAATCCTGTCTATAGGGAGTACCCATGTCAACTCAAACACCTACGGCCGAGCAGCCGGAACGCAAGGATACCTGGACCGGTCAGACCGGTTTCCTCCTTGCCGCGATCGGCTCCGCAATCGGTCTGGGAAATATCTGGCGTTTCCCCGGTGTCGCCTACGCAAACGGTGGTGGCGCCTTCCTTATTCCTTACCTTGTCGCACTGATCGCAGTCGGTATTCCGATGCTGTGGCTCGACTACTCGCTCGGCCACAAGTTCCGTGGTTCACCGCCGTGGGCGTTGCGTCGCTTGAAAGCCGGTGGCGAGTTCATCGGCTGGTTCCAGGTTCTGGTTTGTTTCGTGATTATGGTGTACTACGGTGCCGTGATCGCATGGGGCGTTCAGTACACGATCTACTCGGTGAACCAGTCGTGGGGCGATGACCCGCAGGGTTTCTTCCTGAATGACTTCCTACAGACTGTTGATGGCGAAACCTTCTCATGGAGCCCCGTTGCAGCCATCATGATCCCGCTGGCACTCGTGTGGTTCTTCGTCCTTCTGATCATCGGACGTGGCCTATCCAAGGGCGTTGAAGCAGCAAACAAGGTCTTCCTTCCGTTGCTGGTTGTCCTGTTCCTGGTCATGGTTTTTCGCGCAATCTTCCTTAATGGCGCGATCGATGGTCTGAACGCATTCTTCACCCCGCAGTGGGGACAGTTGTCCGACCCACACGTGTGGCTCGCAGCCTTCTCACAGGTCTTCTACTCGCTGTCCGTGGGCTTCGGCATCATGTTGACGTATGCGTCCTACCTGAAGCCGAAGACGAACTTGACCGGCACAGCTTTGGTCGCAGGTTTCGCGAACTCCTCGTTCGAAATCCTCGCCGGTATCGGCGTCTTCTCTGCTCTTGGCTTCATGGCAGCATCGCAAGGTGTGGGCGTGAATGAACTGGAAGGCCTGACAGGCCCGATTTTGTCTTTCGTGACCTTCCCGCAGATCGTTTCGATGATGCCCGGTGGTTCCTTGTTCGGCGTCTTGTTCTTCGCTTCCTTGGTGCTTGCCGGTATTACCTCCCTACTGTCGCTACTTCAGGTTGTGTCCGGCGGTCTTCAGGATAAGTTCGGTTTCTCGCCGATTAAGGCCTCCATGGTTCTCGGCGTTCCCGCAATGATTATCTCGCTGTCTCTGTTCGGTACCCGCTCGGGTCTGAACAACCTGGATATCGTCGATACTTTCATCAACAACATCGGCGTCGTGTCGACTGCTGTTTCGATGGCAATCCTGGTAGCGCTCTTCGCTCCGCGTTTGAAGGGTCTGCGCACACACCTGAACTCGGTGTCCAGCGTCAAGGTGCCGAAGGCTTGGGATGCACTGGTCGGCGTCATTATCCCCGCAGTGCTGATCTTCATGCTTTTCTCTGCGATCGTCGGCTACATCCAAGAAGGCTACGGTGGCTACAAGACCAGCTTCGTCCTGATCTTCGGTTGGGGCTCGGTTGCGTTCGCGATCATCGTGTCTGCAATCCTGACGCTTCTGCCCTGGAGCCATCACGGTGTCGATGCAAAAACGGTTACTCACCTTGTTGAAGAAGACGAGGAAGCTTTGGTTAATGCGACCGTTTCCGGCGCCGAAACCGCTGAGGTAACCCGTGAAGGAGGTGCATCGTGAGCGCAGCTGCAACCGTCATGTTCCTGGTGACGATCCTTCTTGTGTGGGGTGGCCTTGTTGCCTCCGTCGTGCTTCTCCGCGTCCTTCCAATTCCGGGGGACGAGGCCGAGGCTCCAGCTCAGTCGGTAGACCCGAAGGACTCGACAACAAACGAATGATGAAGCCGTGAAAGTGCCCTGCGTGGCGCTTGGCTTGATCGACGACGGTGGCCGGTGATGAATGTTCATCACCGGCCACCGCTTTTATTGCATTCCACCCGATTTTTGGGTTAATACCCAAATGTGGGGCTAATGCCCGAATTGTGTGTTTTTTCGGGCTAAGTAACATTTTGTGTGTCTTTTTCTGGGCGTGTCGGGGTGGTTGAGTGGCCTGCCCAGCCTGTGCGGATGTGTAGGGATTCGTTGTGATGTTTGGGGTCGTAGTCGATGGCGTTATCGTGTTGGCCAGTCCGGGGGAGTTATCCACAAAAGTGATGAAGGGGCACTTATCCACAGAATCGAGGGAATGAAGATGCACCGAAAGCCGGTTTGGCGTTCAGTAAAAGCAGTCGTTTCCAACGAAGAAAGGATTGCATGATGACGCTGAATACTCTTCAACCAATGTCGGGGTATGAGGGACTGTATGGTCCGAGCCATTGGGTTCACGAAACGGGACTCTATGAATTGTTATCGCCCTATATGTGTCTGCCCGCTTTGAGCGATGAGTTTGCACGTTTTGACATGATCGGATCCCAAGTTGCTACCGAGCTTCTGTCCCTGCTTCCCAAAGCAAACCTGGAGGAATCACAAAACTCCGGACCGCAGGTGTGTGATCTATTGAAAGCGTGCGCGAACAATCTGGGAGTCTATTTGAGCGGATACGTTGTGTGTGCACCTCGTTTTGACGAACGGATCAGCATTGATGGAATCTATCTGCCTTCCACGTCCGACTGCTCTGCGCAGGCTCCATACGCACGTTCGTTGGCATTGTGTTGGCCGATTCTTCGTGAAAAATACGGGCTGACCAGCGCTCAAGGGGATCCTGATGAATTCCTCTTAGTCCCCACCGATTGTCAATCACGAAATGGGTGGTGGATATGGTGGGACTGAAACACATAGGCTTAAGACATGATCCGTCAGACGTACTCGTGGTTGTTTAAAACGTTCATTCATCGCACCGATCCCGAGATGGCTCATCATTTGGGTATCACCGCCATTGAATATGCAGGAAAGTGTGCACTTACTCGCGGTTTAATGCGAGCGACGATCGGTCATTTCGACGATATCGATGTTGATTCGCTTCCAGAGCGTCGCAAGGTCTACATCGGCAGGCGTCTTGTACGTCACCGCCTGGGTCTTGCAGCAGGAATGGACAAAGATGCTTGTGCGGTTCTTGGACTGACCGCTTTGGGCTTCGGATTCGTCGAGGTCGGTACGATCACCCCGAAGGCCCAACCCGGCAATGAAGGACCTCGCTTGTGGCGTCTGATGGAATCTCAGGGTCTTCGTAATCGCATGGGATTCAATAACGAAGGTGCCGACGCTGCGGGTGAGCGCTTGAAGAAACTGCGTTCAACAAAGGCGGGTCGCGCCGCGATTGTTGGCGCCAATATTGGGAAAAACAAGGTGACTCCCGCCGAAGACGCCCCGGCAGATTACGAATACTGCGCTCGCCAGCTTTCACCGTGGGTTGATTTTGTGATCGTCAATGTGTCCTCACCGAACACTCCTGGGCTTCGCGATCTTCAATCCGTTGATTCGCTTCGTCTGATCCTGCAGGCAGCCCGAAAAGGGTGCGAGGAAGCCACGGATCGTCCGATTCCTCTGTTCGTCAAGATTGCTCCCGATCTGGCTGATGAAGATATCGTCGACATCTGTGCGCTCACACGCGAACTGGGTGTGGCTGGTGTGGTCGCCACGAACACGACCATCAACCACGATCTGGGTGATGGTGGTGTATCCGGAGCTCCATTGCGTGAGCGCGCCCTAGACGTTGTTCGTCTTGTTGCCTCGAACCTCGATGATGAGCAGATTCTGATCGGAGCCGGCGGGATCTTCACTTCGAACGATGCGCACGCCATGCTGAGTGCGGGTGCCGATCTTGTCGAAGCCTTCACCGCGTTCATCTACGAGGGCCCATCATGGCCGGGTGAAGTGAACAGGGAATTGGCGAAGGTGCGTCCGTGATTATTCCTCTTCAATCGGCTGATCTTGACCAAGATCCTCGTCTGGCCGATTACACGAAGCTGAAAGACGTCAAGCTTCGTGCCGCTCTTGAACCCGAACGCGGACTCTACATGGCAGAGTCAACGAACGTGATTATGCGTGCCCTAGAAATCGGTCATCATCCGCGGTCATTCCTTATGGCTGAAAAATGGATGAGTGATCTTGCTCCGCTGATCGAGAAAGCAACGGGGTCGCCCGACGGGGCAGACATCCCGATTTTCATGGCGGACGAGGCTCTTTTAGAAACCATCACCGGTTTCCATCTGCATCGAGGCGCACTGGCAGCGATGCAACGCCCGGTGTTGGAGCCAGTCAGTGATCTTTTGAAAACTGCCCGTAACGGTGAGTCCGCACGTCGCATCGTCATTCTTGAAGACCTCGTTGATCACACGAATGTCGGTGCAGCTTTCCGATCCGCGGCCGCTCTTGGCGTCGATGCCGTTCTGGTGACACCCAGTTGCGCTGACCCGCTCTATCGGCGATCGGTCCGAGTCTCAATGGGCACGGTCTTTCAAGTGCCGTGGACCCGTATGGAAAAGTGGCCCGCAATGGATGAACTGCACGATGCTGGTTTCCACGTTGCAGCACTCGCACTGTCTGACGACTCAGTCAGCTTGGACGAGTTTGTTGAATCCGACGCCTGCACCGCGCCAGACGCCAAGGTCGCGATGGTCATGGGAACAGAAGGCGACGGATTGAAACCGCGCACTATCGCGAACGCCGACACCGTCGTGCGTATCCCAATGGCTGGAGGAGTCGACTCGCTGAACGTCGCAGCAGCCTCCGCAGTCGTATTCTGGGCAACTCGCCACGTCGGCCAGGCGGCCTCGTAAAACACAAACGAGGAACCGCCATACGCAACCGGCGAAGTGGCAGAAGCGATACTAAAAAGTCGAGGCCACCGGGCGTGACCTCGACTTTTAAGCGGAAGTAACCGGGTTACTTGGTCTTCTTTTTACCCGGGAATTCGCCACGCGCAACCTGCGGACGAGGGCTACGCCAACGGCGAGCCATAATCATGCGCGAGAAGCAGTAGTACCACGAACGCGGTGCAATCTGATCGTTCGGGTAGCGCTCGTCGATGCGACGCTTCAGCTTGCGCCACACAACAACGCCTTCGATGATCGAGATCAGGAACAGGCTGTAGAGCGCGACAGTCACCGAGATCATCATGATGCTCGTGACGTTAGCCGGAAGCGAACGGATCAGGGAAACACCCATCATCGCGATCAGGAAGATCACCATCACGGGAAGAAGGAACTCAGAGAAGGACCAGCGCGCATCGACGTAATCGCGAATGAAACGACGCACGCGACCCTTGTCGCGGAGGGGCAGGTAGCGTTCGTCGCCGGTCTCCAATGCCATCTGCTCGCGCTTGAACTGTGCATCGCGTTGGGCGCGTGCTTGACGCTTTGCTTCCTTACGATCAGCGGGAACCAACGGGTGAGAATTACGTGCCTGAGCGTCCTTCCTCTTCGGAGTGGGACGTCCCTTCTTGCCGGTCGTTTCGTTCTGCTTTTCGGCTTCGGACACCTGTAATCCCCTTTGAATGCCAGTGATGAGTGCATGAAATACGTACACAGGCTAACTGATGAAAGCGCCAAAGGCTCATTTCGTCCACTAATGTAAGAGTCATGTCTGAAACATCTGCACTCGCGCCGTCGCGAGATGAACTCAATTCCTTGCTCGATTCCTCCTTCGATTCTTTCCTTGATGAATTGAAGACCTTGGTTGCAATTCCTTCGGTTTCTTCCGATCCAGCGCACCAGGAAGACCTGGCCCGCAGCGCCGCACACGTGTGTGAGCGCTTCGCATCGCTCGGTTTTGACGCTGAGGTTCTTCGCGTCACCACGCCCGAAGGTGTGGAAGGCAAACCCGCCATCGTGGCGACCAGCCCGAAGGTTGAGGGCGCACCGACGGTTCTGCTTTACGCTCACCACGATGTTCAGCCGACCGGCGACGTGTCCCGCTGGGCATCTGACCCGTTTGTTGCCGAGGTTCGCGGGGATCGCATCTACGGTCGAGGCACCTCGGATGACGGCGCCGGCGTCATCGTTCACTTCGGTGCGATGTCGCTGTTGAAGGATCGCATGCCGGTGAATGTTGTTGTCTTTATCGAAGGCGAAGAAGAAATCGGTTCCCCGTCGTTTACGACCTTCCTTGAAACCCACAAGGACAAGCTGAAGGCTGATGTCATCGTCGTCGCCGACTCCGATAACTGGAAGGTTGGCGAGCCCGCCGTCACCTCGACCCTGCGTGGCAACTCCGTGTGCACCGTCGACCTGACTGTCGCTGACCACGCGGTTCACTCCGGCATGTTCGGTGGCCCGATGCTGGACTCGGTGACCTGCGCTGCCATGCTCATCTCGTCCCTGTACGACGAGAAGGGTGATCTGGTTGTCGAGGGTCTTGGTGGCTCCGATAAGGCTGACGTGGATTGGCCAGAAGATGAGTTCCGCGCAGCGGCTGGCCTGCTTGACGGCGTTCAGCTTGCCGGTAGTGGCGATCTGGCCGCCCGCGTGTGGACCAAGCCCAGCGTTTCCGTCATCGGTTTTGACGCGCGCCCCGTGTCGAACTCGTCGAATACGATAGCTCCGCACACTCGCTTCCGCCTGTCGATGCGCGTTGTCCCGGGCAAGGATCCGGTTGAGGCCATGGATCGTCTTGTCGAGCACCTCGAGTCGCACGCACCGTTCGGCGCCCACCTTGAGATCACCCGCAACGAAGCCGGAAACGGCTACCAGGCGGATATGGATTCACCCGTTACGAAGCTTCTGCACGAGGCTTTGTCGGATGCGTGGGGCGTGAAGTCTGTGAACATTGGTGTGGGTGGCTCGATCCCGTTCATCACCGACTTCCAGCGCCTGTTCCCTCACGCTCAGGTGGTCGTGACCGGCGTTGAGGATCCGCTCACGAACGCCCACTCCGAAGACGAGTCGCAGTCGATCCCGGACCTGCGCGCAGCGATTCTTGCTGAAGCGCTACTTCTGACGCGTCTGCCCCAACTGTGAGTCCAACACTGGTCATCGCCGGGCACTGGACCGGCGGTGACCCCGCATACCCGTCAACGCTGGCTGCTTTAAATGCCTGCGCTGACGGGTTTAGCGCGCGCAAACCCGACTGGAATATTCGCCTTGTTCCTTTTGGAGCTGGCGTTGCCTTCACCGAAGCACTCGCGCAAGCGCAGGCCACCGGCTGGGCGCCGATCGTCGTTCCTATCCACGAAGAATCTACGTTCGACGCGGGTCAGCGCACGCTCGATGCCTTTGACGGCGGGCTCACCCCGCTTATTGAAGGCGCCCATTCGATTGACGTTGACTGCGGATTTGGGTTTTTAAGCGCCCTGTCCAACGTCGATTTGAGCGATGGTCCGGATCTTGAAGACCGGTTGCGGCGTGCGCTCGATATCGCCCGCGCCGCTATCGCCGGTCGTGATGTGGTGGTCGCGGCCTCGTCGATGAGGCCGTTGCTGGGACTGTCATCCGTGCTGGCGCTCGGCGTCGACCTTGAGGCTCGCACATCGCAAAACCGGCAGCTCACCTCGATGCTGACCCGCGTTCTTTCAACGAAGGCGAAGCGTAACCTTTTGGCGTCCCCCATGGGGGACGAGGCCGCTCCCACCAACTGGGGCACGGCTCCTGGATCCGGTGCAGCCGGTGGAATCGGCGCGATTGTTGGAGCACTGGGGGGACGAATTGTTCCCACAGGCCAATTCTTGCGCGCCATTTGCGACCTTGATTCTGCGCTCGCAGATGCGAACCTCGTCATCGTCGCCGAACCGCGCTTGCATTCACCGTCGCTCGCTGACGCATCACTGGATGTGATCACGGATGTGGCAGGGCTTTACGCTTTACCGGTCGTGGCACTCGGAAGCGAATCGTCACTTGCCGCGCACGAACGCGCCCAGTGGGGTCTACATGGGCAATTCCTTACCGAAGGGGCGCTTACCCTGGGTGAAGCAGGAGAACGAATCGCGCGCACGTGGGCGCGATAGTCGGTTAGTTTTCTCACCCGTAACGTCCATGGGCGCCCTTGCCGTGGCACAACGCGACGAACGCACGTACTCTAAACAATTGTCAATGAGTTTTTTCAAACGAATGGAGCGTCATGTCTGACACCGACATCGAAGCACCCGCACACGAAGTGACGTTGACGGACGTTGCAACAGCCAAGGTGAAGAGCCTGCTCGAACAGGAAGGGCGCGACGACCTTCGCCTGCGCATCGCCGTTCAGCCCGGTGGTTGCTCCGGCCTGATCTACCAGCTCTACTTCGATGACCGTTTGCTCGACGGCGACGCTGTGCGTGACTTCGACGGTGTTGAGGTTGTTGTCGACCGCATGTCGGTTCCGTACCTCAACGGTGCAACGATCGACTTCGCAGACTCGATTGAACGTCAGGGCTTCACCATCGACAACCCGAACGCGCGGAACACCTGCGCATGTGGTGAATCCTTCCACTGAGCCGAAAGAAAATATGAAGATTATGCATAAGGCGGCCGTAGCCGTCCTCGCCATCACCGTTTCCCTTGGTCTTGCAGCGTGCGGTTCTACTGACGACTCGCAGTCTGCCTCAGCCCAATCAGGCACATCAATCCCCGAGGTTGAACGTGACGGCGACTTCAACTTCCCGGCAACAACGGGCGGATACGGTGAAGACACCGAAATCTCCGCCGGCGAAGGCGACGCTCCGACCGACAAGGTCTATGTCAAGACCCTCGTTCAAGGTGACGGCGCTGAAGTTCAGCTCACCGACACCGTCTACGTCAACTACGAGCTCGCTCTCTGGGACGGCACCAAGGTTGAGTCCTCCTTCGAAACCGGTAAGCCGATCGCTTTCGGTCTGAACCAGGTGATCCCCGGATGGACCTACGGCCTAGCGACCCAGCACGTTGGCGACCGCGTTGAGCTGGTTGTTCCCGCAACCTGGGCGTACGGAAACAAGGATTCCTCATCGATTCCCGCCAACTCCACGCTGATTTTCGTTGTCGACCTGCTTGATTCCACGTCGAACGTTTCTATCGACGAGGAAAGCCTGAAGAAGGCTACCGCTACCGGTAACGAACTGCCCGCCGGCATCAGCGTTGAAGGTGACCCAGCGGTCGAACCTACTCTGTCCTTCACCGAAGGAAGCCCTGCCCCCACCGAAGACGCATCGATTGATATCTACACCGGTGTCGGTGAGACCATCGAAGACGGCGACATTGTTCTCTACCGCGGTTTGGGCGCCCCGTTTGGTAATGCCTCCCAGGTCCAGTCGACGTGGTCTGACACCAACAAAAAGTACACCGCAGATGCCGCCCAGCTGAAAGTGGTAGGGAAGACTGTCGGTACTCGTTTCCTGTACATCGCCGGTGCAAGCGCAGCTGCTCAGCAGTCTGCCCAGTCCGGTGCTCAGTCGGGCTCAACGCAGACGATCACCCCCCAGGTTTTCGTTCTGGACGTTATCGGAGTGATGAAGGCACGCTGATAGCCTGACGCAACTCGTTCTAGTGGGCGGTTCACCGAGCGGTGGATCGCCCACTAGCGCATACAATAGACCCGGTTAAAGTTTCGAAGCCGTAAGGCATCCAACCATTGGGAGAAGATCGTGAGCGAAATGACCGCACGCATCCTGGTTTTTAGCGCTGACATTGATAAGCGCCATGCTGTTGTCAACGGTGTTGGTATTCGGGCTGCGAAGGATCTGCCGACCATTGAATGGTCCGAAGCTGCAACCCCCTTCGGCACCAAGGAACTGGTGGAAAACAACGATTTCGATCTTCTGATCCTGGATGCTGAAACCACCAAGGAAGGTGGCATGTCCGTCGCTCAGGAACTGAAGAACACGGTAGAGAAACTTCCGCCGATCATCTTCCTGACCGCACGCCAGCAGGATTCCTGGCTTGCTACCTGGGCGGGTGCTGCGGCAACTATTTCGGATCCGCTTGATCCGATCGAGCTACAGGAAACCGTTGCAGACCTTCTGCGCAAGGCGCGCCAGTGAGTCAATCTTTCGAATGGGCTCGACTGATCGCCGACATTATCTCGGGTAAGGACCTGGATTACGACAGCTCCTACTGGATGATGGACCAGGTGATGAGTGGCGAGCTTGGTGAATCACGCCTGGCATCCTTCCTGACCGCTATGGTCATCAAAAAGCCAACGGTGTCCGAGATCCGTGGTCTTGCCGACGCTATGCAGGACCACGCGGTCAGCGTTGATTTGCCCACCGATGCTCTTGATATTGTCGGTACGGGTGGTGACGGCTACAAGACCGTCAACATTTCGACCATGTCTGCAATCGTTCTGGCCTCCCTTGGTACTCCGCTGATCAAGCACGGTAACCGCGCCTCGACCTCCCAGTCGGGTAGCGCCGACGTGATGGAAGCCTTGGGCGTGAACCTGAACCACGAGACCGAGCGCATGCGCGAGATTTTCGATGAACTGAACATCGCGTTCCTATTCGCGAACAAGGTTCACCCGTCGATGCGTTTTGCCGCTCCTGTTCGTCGTTCCTTGGCGTTCCCGACAGCATTCAATATTCTTGGCCCGCTGACGAACCCCGCGAAGGTAACCTCGAACGCGATCGGTTCGTCGAATCCGACGAATGCTCGCCTGATCGCCGGCGTTCTTGCTGATCGTGGTGCGTCTGCTCTGGTGTTCCGAGGCAAGGAAACCGGCTTGGATGAACTCTCTACAGTTGACGTGAACGAGATCTGGGAGGTCCGCGACGGCGAAGTCACTCATAGTGAGTTCGACCCGACCGAACACTTCGACATGGATCCGGCAGCAATCGGAGACCTTCGCGGTGGCGACCCAGATGATAACGCTGTTGTCGTGAGAGAAATCCTGCTCGGTGGTGGCCGAAAGGCGGTTCGTGACGCAGTCGCGCTGAACACCGCGGGTGGTTTGATCGCATATGGCAAGGCTCAGGGCGTGCGTCCTAGTGACGGCTCGCTGGTCGAGCGTTTCGGCGTTGGTATCCAGATGGCACGCGATGCCATGAATGACGGTCGTGCGATGAATTTGCTGAACCGCTGGATCGAGCTCACATCAGCCTGAATTGTGCCCATCGTGCACCTTGGTGCGATGAAGAATGTACGAGACCGGGCGGACACCATCAGGTGTCCGACCGGTTTTTCGGTTCTGTCGCCTTACCTTGTGGCTTTGTTAAGGGGAAAGCTCAATGATGTGCCTCGTACCCCGACGTACTAGTAGGCACCCAATTCTTCGCGTGGCGTCGACAAGAGAGCAATATCGTCGCTACTGGTCACTCCCATGTCTTCGAGTATGTGCGTAAGCCCGTCCAGTACATGCAACGTCGTGTAGGAATCAGCCAAAGCACGGTGTGCTTCCACTACGGGAGCATCGAAATAATCGGCTAGAGCACCCAGGCAATGACTGGGAACCTCAGGCTTTGGAAGCAGAATCCTGGCAAGAGTCAACGTGTCGAAATAGGGCAGAGGTCGCCATTTAAGACCAGCCTGCTGACATGCTCTTAGCAGGAAAGCGCGATCAAAAGGAACGTGCTGAGCAACGAAAACCTGCGCGGGCTCACCGTCGTCGATCCACGTCAAGAACTGGGGGAGGACCTGGTCAACAGTCGGAGCACCCTCCACGTCTTCATTGGTAATACCTGTCAAAGTCGTGACGATTTCAGGGATAGGACGCAGTGGGTTCACCATCGACTGGAAAGTAGAAAGTACCTGGCCACCGCGGACTTTAAGCGCACCAATTTCGGTGATCTGGTCATCGTTGTCAAGTCCCGTCGTCTCAAGATCAACGACAACGTACGTCGTATCAGCGAAAGACAGCCCGCTGATTATGCGCGATGCGCCGTCGCGTATCTGACGTGCTTGGCTCAGATACGTGCGCACTTGTGCAACGATATTCGCACGCCTGTCCGTTGAATCTGAGATAGCGTCGTTGTCTGCCGGCATATCGCGTGAACTGGGCATAGAGTTAAGCATAGTTCGTGTTTTTACCTTCGAACCTCGTGGAGGGGCCGTGGCGTTCTACCAAGCATTGAAGGCAACCGGAAGTCCGATCCTGAAGGCTGCATACAAGCCGTGGATTCGTGGCAAAGAGAATATCCCGACCTCCGGGCCGGCAATTCTTGCCTCAAACCACAACGCGGTGTGGGATTCTGTCTTCCTGCCAATGATGCTCGACCGTGAGGTCGTCTTCATGGGTAAGGCCGACTACTTTACGGGTACCGGTGCAAAGGGCTGGGTCACGAAGGAATTCATGCGCGCCGTTGGCACAATTCCCGTTGATCGTTCGGGAGGTCGCGCATCCGAAGGTGCTTTGAAGGCCGGTCTTGACCGCCTCGCCAGCGGTGAACTCTTCGGCATTTACCCCGAAGGAACCCGTTCGCCCGACGGCCGTCTCTACCGCGGTAAGACGGGTGTTGCTCGACTTGCTCTGCTGTCCGGAGCCCCCGTTATTCCCGTCGCGATGATTGGCACGCACGCTGCTCAGCCGATCGGCCAGAAGATCCCGTCGCGCACCAACATTGGCATGGTCATCGGCGAACCCCTGGATTTTTCCCGTTACAAGGGCCTCCACAAGGACCGCTTCGTCCTGCGCGCCATCACGGACGAAATCATGTACAACCTGATGCTGCTCTCGGGTCAGGAATATGTTGACCTTTATGCAGCAGACGTGAAGGCGAAGCTTGCCGCCGACGGAAAGTTCGACGGCCCGGTTCCCGCGAATGGTCGACCCGGTCCTGGTGGGCGTACCGCTCCGATCGTCGAGGTACCTCATCGACCCGAAGAAGAATCCAGCGAAACGGATCCTAACAAGGGTGAAAACGCAGAATAAATGCGTGTGCGCCCGTCCATGGGACGGGCGACCCCCCATACCAACTCCACTGTGGCTTTAAACTAGTGGTGTTTGAGGTGCGTGTCGTCCGACCGCACTTGTTCCAACGCTGAAAGGTGTTTCCATGTCGGTTCGTCGCGTCGCTCTGCTCACCGCCGGTGGCTTCGCTCCGTGTCTTTCTTCCGCTGTTGGTGGCCTCATTGAGCGCTACAACGAAATCGATCCTTCGATCGAGATCATCGCGTACCAGAACGGCTACCACGGTCTGCTGACCGGCAACTTCGTTGTCGTTGACGAAGAAGCTCGTAAGCATGCTGCTGTCCTTCACCGCTTCGGTGGCTCCCCGATTGGTAACTCGCGCGTCAAGCTGACCAACGCGAAGAACCTCGTCGAGCGTGGCCTTGTCGCCGAAGGCGAAAATCCGCTTGAAAAGGCTGCTGAGCAGCTCCGTAAGGATGGCGTTGACGTTCTGCACACCATCGGTGGCGACGACACCAACACCACGGCTGCAGATCTTGCTGCCTACCTCGAAGAGCATGACTACCACCTGACGGTCGTCGGCTTGCCCAAGACGATCGACAACGACGTTGTGCCGATCCGCCAGTCCCTGGGTGCATGGACCGCCGCTGAAGAGGTCTCCGAGTATGCACAGAACGTCATCGGTGAGCACCGCTCCAACCCCCGTATGCTGATCATCCATGAAATCATGGGTCGTCACTGCGGTTGGCTGACCGCTGCTGGTTCGCTTGAGTACCACAACTGGCTGAAGACCCAGGAATGGGTTCCCTCCATCGGCCTGTCGCAGGAACGCTGGGACATCCACGCTGTCTTCCTGCCCGAAATGGCACTCGACATTGACGCCGAGGCCAAGCGCCTCAAGGCCATTATGGACGAGCAAGGCAACGTCAACATCTTCCTCTCCGAGGGGGCAGGCGTTCCCGAGATCATCGCTGAAATGGAAGCAGCTGGCGTTGAGGTCCAGCGCGACCCCTTCGGCCACGTGAAGCTCGATACCATCAACCCCGGCCAGTGGTTCGCCAAGCAGTTCGCATCCAAGATTGACGCTGAGAAGGTCATGGTCCAGAAGTCGGGCTACTTCTCACGTTCTTCGCGTGCAAACGCTGACGACCTGCGCCTGATCAAGTCCATGACTGATCTTGCTGTCGAATGCGCTCTCAAGGGCGAATCCGGCGTTATCGGCCACGATGAAGAAAACGGTGACCGCCTGACCGCAATCGCGTTCCCGCGTATTGCCGGTGGCAAGCCCTTCGATATTTCTCAGAAGTGGTTCCTCGACATGATGGCCGAGATCGGCCAGGAAGTGAAACCCGCTGCACAGTGAGTTTTCCTATGAATCCCGGTCGCGGCACGCCACGGTTCGCACAGTACCCGGCGCGCCGCGACCCGGAGGACCTCGTAGCCCCAGAAGCCGGTATGGACGCGCCGTGGGACTCATGGCGTAACCGTGAAGCCCTGCAGCAACCGACTTACCCTGATGCGCAGGCAGTCGAAGACGTAACAACAGCGTTGCGTCGCCAGCCACCGCTTGTGTTTGCTGGTGAAGTGGACGATCTGCGGACTTGGCTGGGAGCTGCGGGACGCGGTGAAGCCTTCGTCCTCATGGGTGGAGACTGCGCCGAAACCTTCGCAGAATCCACCGCCGATCACCTGCGTTTAAAGATTCAGACGCTCCTTCAGATGGCGGTTGTCCTGACATACGGTGCCTCGCTTCCCGTTGTGAAGATTGGCCGTATCGCCGGACAGTATGCGAAACCCCGTTCTTCCGACATGGAGACCCGCGACGGCGTGACTCTTCCGTCGTATCGCGGAGACGCTGTGAATTCCTATGAGTTCACCCCCGAAGCGCGTATTCCGGATCCGGATCGTCTTCTTCAGACGTACCACCATGCTGCGTCGACGCTGAATCTGATCCGCGCCTTCACGAAGGGTGGTTACGCTGACCTGCGCATGGTTCACCACTGGAACCGTGGTTTTACGCAGAACCCCGCGTACGCACGCTACGAGTCCTTGGCTGAAGAGATCCACCGCGCCGTCCAATTCATGCAGGCCGCCGGTGTTGACTTCGATTCCCTGCGCGACGTTGACCTGTATTCGTCGCACGAGGCACTTCTGCTTGAATATGAGTCAGCAATGACGCGTATCGACTCGCGTAACGGGTTGCCCTATGACACATCCGGTCACTTCTTGTGGGCAGGGGAACGCACACGCGACCTTGAAGGTGCTCATATTGAGCTTCTTGCACGTGTGCGTAACCCGATCGGTGTCAAGGTTGGTCCTACAACGACGCCCGACGATCTGCTTGGACTGATGGATCGATTGAATCCCGAAGGCGAAGAAGGACGTCTGACCTTCATCACTCGCATGGGTGCAGGCACGATTCTTGATAATCTTCCTCCGTTGCTGAACGCTGCGAAGACTGATGGTCGCCCCGTCACGTGGATTACCGATCCCATGCACGGCAATACGATCCCATCGTCCACCGGATATAAGACGCGTTGCTTTGAAACGATCATGGAGGAAGTGAAAGGATTTTTCGATGCTCATGACGAAGCAGGAACCGTTCCGGGTGGCATCCACGTTGAACTGACCGGTGACGATGTCACCGAAGTTATTGGTGGTTCAGAAAAGCTTGACGATGAGTCGCTTCAGAAGCGCTACGAGACCTTGGTTGATCCACGTTTGAACCACCAGCAGTCGTTAGAAATGGCATTCCAAGTCGCAGAGTATTTGCGTCGCGATCTCTAAATCTTCGTCCCGATACAACAAGGCCGCGCCCGCACAAGCATCGTATTGCTTGGCGGGCGCGGCCTTGTTCTGGTGGCTTTGGTCGTGTGAGGCGATGTTGTGGGGTTTGTGTGGAGCGGACCCCGTTTTTGGACACTTTCCTGGCTGTGTTCGTGTTCTTGGACGAGGTCGTGGCGGGCGTGGCGAAGTTTGTCGAAGTATGGGCGTCGGGCGTTGGAGTGGCACCGTGAACGCTGCTGACAGCTGTAGCGAGAGTCGCAGGGAAAGCTGTATCGGTAGAAGCTCTGTGCAGAGCTATCGACTACACGATGAAGAGGGTGACCGTCGATCCCTTTTTCACAACCGTGCCAGCATCGGGATCCGTGTAACGCGCGGTCCCGAACACGCCACCGAGCACGCGTTGAACCGTGACATTCAGGCCGGCGGCTTCCAAGATTCGCTTCGCTTCAGCTTCCTGCTTACCCGTAATGGAGGGGACTTCAACTGTTTCTGGCCCCTTAGAAACGACATATTCGACCTTGTCGCCCTTATAAAGAGTCGTGCCAGCTGCTGTGGTCTGGGAAATCAAGGAGCCTTCGGCGACACTGTCCGAGTACTCTTCGCTTGGCGACGCGACCAATCCCAGTGCCTCGATCGCAGCCTGAGCATCAGCGCTACTCATCGCCATGAGGTCCGGAACCGTCAGTGGTTCTCGACCCTTCGAGACAACAACATCGATTTTCGTATCGTGGGGGATCGACGTATCGGGATCCAAGGACTGAGAAATGACGATATCCTTGGCGACCTCTTCCGAATACTCTTCGTTGATTGTGCCCACGGCTAAACCAGCATCGATGAGCAGAGTCTCAATCTCAGACTTGTTCTTTCCAACAAGATCGGGCACAGCTCGCATATCGATGCCTTTGGAGGTTGTTACGCGAACCTCGGCGTTCTTGTGAACAGGCTGCCCGCCATCGGGATCAGAAGAAATGACGATACCGGATTGGACGGTGTCAGAGAACGCTTCCTCTTCAATCACTCCAAGCCCAAGAGCTGCAAGCTCTGACTTCACGGCCTGTGAGGAACGCCCAGCTGTTTGAGGCATGGTCAAGTACGAGCCGGGGCCGTACTCGTTCCACCACCACCAGCCACCTACGCCACCGATGATGGCGACGAAGGCAATGATGGCTAGGAACTTGCCGATGAACGAACGGCGATTCTTTTTTGGAGAATGCATCGCTCCTTGCACTCCCGCAGCCTGGACAACAGTGCGGGACGTGGAATGACCATTCGGGGGAAGTGAAGACGTCACACCCAGATGCTCCCAAGTGGCCGTTTCTCCTGCAGAAGAGGCAACCTTTGGTGCAACGTCGGCTCGACGAGTAAGGATCTCTTCCGGCAGTCCAATTTCGACGCGAGAGAGGAGCTCAAGTGCTTCACCGGCGTCTGTTGGTCGCTCATCAGGATTCGTCGCAGCTAACGCTGAAATAAAGTCATCAATTTCGCGAGGCAACCAGCTGACCAGAGTCGACGGCATCGGAATTGGATCATTCACATGATGCGTAGCAATCTGGATAGCGTTTTCGCCTTCCCACGGCACTGAACCCGTGAGCATTTCAAACGCCATGATGCCAACGGCGTAAAGGTCGGTGCGCTGATCAACGTCGTGTGACAGGGCAACTTCCGGAGCAATGTAGGCCACGGTTCCCAGCATTGAACCAGTGGTCGAAAGTGACACTTCAGAGGCCGCGCGCGCTAAACCAAAATCGGTCACGCGAGCAGGCGGATCTGCGGGAACAAGGACGTTTTCTGGCTTGATGTCGCGGTGGATCACACCAACACGATGAGCGGCTCTCAGTGCGTCAAGAACGTCGTGAACGTAGGACAGGGTTTGCCCAACGGTAAAAGAACCTTGTTCGTTTAAGACAGTGCGAAGGTTTGGTCCGTCGATGAGCTCCATGACCAAGAATCCCTGACCAGCAACAACACCCTGATCGAAAACCGAGACGACACCGGGGTGAATGATGCGGGCAGCGGATCGCGCTTCGCGACGGAAACGAGCAACGTAATCCTGTGACTGGGCAAGATGCGGATGCATGATCTTCAAAGCAACCGGGCGCTCCAAGCGTTCGTCTTGTGCCACGTACACGGTTGCCATTCCGCCGCGAGCCAGCAGGTGGATCACGCGATAGCGCGAGTCAATAAGCATTCCTAGAAGCGGATCAATCTGGTCGCTCGTAGGGGATGAAAGATCGTTGGGCTCGGGTGATTCAGGCGCAGCAAGATGCCCTGGTAGGGTCTGCAGGCGCTCAGTCGGCTGCGAACCAGCGTCAGGGGTGCGTCGGTCTGAATCAAAATCGGTCACGTTCGGATTGTATTAGAGGGGCGCCGTAGTGGGCGTACGCAAGACGGCGCGCCATGTGAGTTCGTGCGCTCAGCGCTTAGGGACGAGGCCGAGGGAGTGTTTGACGGCTAGGCTTAGAACATGACCCAGAATGTGGAAACTATTTCGTTTGAAGAAGCCGGTCGCCTGTTGGGCGTCGAAGAACGCCGGATCAAGCAGTTTGTGCGCGATCATGTTTTGTTTGCCGTGAAGGGCGAGAACGGCAAGCCTGCGATTCCTCGTGAAATCATTGTCCTCGGTGCAAACGGCTGGGAGCCACTGTTCAGCCTTCCCGGCACGCTGACGCTTCTGGAGGACGACGGTTTTACGCCCGAAGAAGCGGCTGCGTGGTTGTACACCGTTCAAGACGAGCTCGGTGAAACGCCCATGGAAGCCCTGTTGAAGGGGCGCCACCACAAGGTCAATTCAATCGCCTCAACTCTGGCGTTCTGAAATTATTCCGACCCGCGCTTGAACAAAGAACGAGGCTCGCTCATGTGCGTTGCCTCGTTCTTTTCATTATCGCAGAAGGCAAATCTGAACGCGTAAGGCGACTGGTTACGCCGTACGGGCGGTGACGATCTCAGCCAACTCGGTCAGATCGCGACGCTGGTCTTCAGTGAATGGATAGGCGTCAAAACCGCGATGGCCTTCCTTCACTAGAGAATCGATCAGCGACTCGTGGGCGCGTCGACCGCGTTCTTCAATAATCGTCGCGCACTGGGCAATCGCTTCATCCGAAGCATCCTCATCGCCGAGCACTGAGAGCAGAGTGCGACGTTCGTCTACAGTCGCATGAGACCACGCCAAAGAAAGCAATACGGTTCGTTTGCCTTCACGCAGATCATCGCCGGCAGGCTTGCCCGTGGTTGCCGGGTCGCCGAAGATCCCCAGATCGTCATCGCGAAGCTGGAAAGCGATACCCCACGGAGTGAGGATAGAGTCCAACGCCTGGATCAACTCGGGTGAACCACCGCCGGCAATCGCCCCGAGAATCGCCGGGTGGACGATCGAATAATGCGCGCTCTTGTGGAGGACAACCTCCATGACATCCTCGACGCTGATGGCTACGTCATCTTCGACGTCCAACGGAAGATTTTCTGCTCGGATATCAAGGTATTGCCCCAAGCCCACTTCCGCGTGCATCGTTGTAAAACGCTGCATGAGCAAGAAGGCGCGCTCTGGGTCCAACGCCGAGCACTGAGAATTGACCGCGGCCTGGGCGGCGGAGAACAACAGGTCACCGACAAGAACAGCGCCGGCGGCGCCGAATGCGGTTGCAGACCCTTCCCAGCCTCTATCGCGATGAATCCCAGCAAGGCGAACATGGGGAGTGGGGGCTCCGCGACGCGTATCAGCATGGTCAATGAGATCGTCGTGCGCCAATGCTGAGGCTTGGTAGAGCTCAAGGCCGGCTGCTAACGCCGAAAGGTCAAGATCCGGATCATCCAGCGGACGTTGCAAGGCCAACGAAGCCCCGAAATATGCCAGAAGTCCGCGGAAGCGCTTGCCTGACTGGATCGATGCGACGCAGGTCTGCGTAAATTCATCCGAGACTCGTGACGTGCCGATTTCGTCCATCACAGCGATCAGATGATCGTGAGTCGCATTGTCGATGATGGGGCGGAGTTCGGCGAACCGTGCGGCAAGTATTTCCATAGGTCACACTGTAGCGTGACAAGCACAAATGTGGTGCTGGTCATTATTGTTTCGCTTTTGGTGAGCTACATCATTAAAAATAGGGGTTGACAGGTAGGCTCATCAGGAAAATTTGCACTATCGGACTATAATTAAAAGCAGATTTTCAGCGCCCGAATCGGCGCGAAGAAGTCCCCATTTTCTGCGAAAGGGATAGGTGTGGCCGGATCGAGCACTACCAAGGGGTCCAAGACTACTTCCAAGGCCAGCAAGGTTGACGAAACAGTAGAGGTAGAAAAGACCGCACCAGCAACGAAGAAGCGTGCTTCGAAGGCTGTGACTCAAAAGGCTACCGACAAAGCTACCAAGGCTCCCACAAAGAAGACCGCGCTCCGCACGGCGAAGAAGACTGCGGAAGCTGGCGACGTCACTCCCGAAAAGAAGTCTGCTCAGAAAACGACTCGACGTACCGCGAAGAAGGTCGCCGACGAAGCTGTAAAAGCTTCGTCTGAAGCTGAAGCCACCAAGGCTCCTGCGAAGAAGACCACGCGTCGTACCACGAAGAAGGCGACCGCTGAAGCCACTTCTAGTGAAGCTCCTACAACCGACGCGCAGGCTCCGCTTACCCAGGAAGAGCCCGCAAAACCGGCAAAGAAGACGACTCGTCGCACCACGAAGAAGGCCGGCGAATCTGTCGAGAGTCGAGAAGGAAAGCCTGCGAAGAAGGCTACGCGTCGTACCAAGAAGGCTGCAGAGGCTGGAGAGGTCCAAGAAGACAAACCTGCGAAGAAGACGACTCGTCGCACGACCAAGAAGACTGTCGAGGTCGCAGAGACCCAAGAAGGCAAGCCTGCAAAGAAGACGACTCGTCGCAAGAAGAAGGACGAGCCCAAGGTTGAAGAACCGGCAATTGAAGAGTCTGAAGAAGAGACTGAAGACGATATCGACGATGCTGATATCGATCTGAACGACGAAGAAGAACTCGACGATACCGAAGACACCGATGGCGACGATACGTCAGATGATGAAGACGAATCTGAAGAGGGAGATGAAGAGTCCAAGCCCAAGTCGGAAGTCGTTGAGGTAACAACGTCGAAGGCAAAGACGAAGGGTAGCTTCGTCGTTTCCGACTCCGACGAGTCCGATGAGCCCGTCCAGCAGGTGACCGTCGCGGGTGCAACCGCGGACCCGGTCAAGGACTACCTCAAACAGATCGGCAAAGTTTCGCTGCTGAACGCAGAGCAGGAAGTTGACCTTGCTCGCCGTATCGAAGCTGGCCTCTATGCCGAATACAAGCTGAAGAACGAAGCCGATTCGATGACGGCGAAGGAACGTCGTGAGCTGCACTTCATGGCATCCGACGGTCAGCTGGCGAAGAACCACCTGCTGGAAGCAAACCTGCGTCTGGTCGTTTCGCTGGCTAAGCGTTACACAGGTCGTGGCATGCAGTTCCTGGATCTGATCCAGGAAGGTAACCTCGGTCTGATTCGTGCAGTTGAGAAGTTCGACTACACGAAGGGCTACAAGTTCTCCACCTACGCAACCTGGTGGATTCGTCAGGCGATCACGCGTGCAATGGCTGACCAGGCTCGCACGATCCGTATTCCTGTCCACATGGTTGAGGTCATCAACAAGCTTGCTCGCGTCCAGCGCCAGATGCTTCAGGATCTTGGTCGTGAACCCACGCCGGAAGAACTGGCGAAGGAACTCGACATGACGCCCGAAAAGGTCGTCGAGGTTCAGAAGTACGGTCGCGAACCGATCTCGCTTCACACTCCGCTGGGTGAAGATGGCGATTCTGAGTTCGGCGACCTGATTGAAGACTCTGAAGCAATCGTTCCCGCCGACGCGGTGTCGTTCACGCTTCTTCAAGAACAGCTCCACAACGTGCTCGACACCCTGTCGGAACGTGAAGCTGGCGTTGTGTCGATGCGTTTCGGTCTGGGCGATGGCCAGCCGAAGACCCTGGATGAGATCGGCAAGGTCTATGGCGTGACGCGCGAGCGTATTCGTCAGATCGAGTCGAAGACGATGTCGAAGTTGCGTCACCCGTCGCGTAGCCAGGTGCTTCGCGATTACCTCGACTGATCGCCTCGCGGTTGTCTTATCTCAGTAACGGTGCGGTGACTCATCTCATGGTCACGAAACGATGAAATCACTAAGTGTCAAGTCGCCGATGGGCTCGAACAGTTAGAACATAGTGGTATGCTCTCGGGTTTTCTCATCATGGCCTTTGTTCTTCTGCTCGTTGTGGTTATCGCTGTTGCGGTGATCGTTGGTTTGGCACTTGAGCGTCGCCCTGCGTCCATTTGGCAGGAACATCTTCGTGACCAGCGTGAGAAGCTGACGAATGCTCCCGAAAATGATGCCGATCCTGTGTCACCTCACTCGACAACGTTGACGGATCTGATGGGTGATACGTCGTCGATGAAGAACGCGTATTTTGATGCGGATCGTTTGCCCGGCGTTGATCGTATTGAACGTGTGACGGATCGTTTTGAAGCGATGCAGGAGCACCGCAAGGCAGGCAAGGAAGCTTCGGCCGAGTAAACGTTGCCTAGCGTGCCACTAGTGTTCGACTACGTTAGGTTCAACCAATAAGTGGAACTTGATAGCGTCCATGGGAGATGATGAGCCCATGGACGCTGTTCTTTCATTTTTAAGCTCTCCGGCGGGCATTGCGTGTATTGCACTGCTCGTCGTTGTCATCGTGGGCGTTGGTATTGGAGTTGCGCGTAGCTCGAAGAAGTCCGTGCCGACTATTACGCCTGCTACTCCGGCCACGCCAGTTACGGCCGCGCCGACAACTCCTGCGGATGAGGCCCTTGCAGATGCACCTGATGCGCGCGGTAGTCCGTCGCCGATCGACGAGGCCGCCTCTTTATCTCCGACGTCCGAACCTGTCGTAGATGGCGGGCAAGACCAGGTAGTAGCACCTGTTGAAGAGCCTGTCGAAGCACCTGAACTGTCAGTTGAGGTTCCTGAATCAGTGCCGAGCCGTATGACTCGCCTGCGTTCGCGCCTGTCGCGTTCGGGTACGCTGGGCAAGGCTATCGTTTCGGTGTTGTCCCGTGGTGAGCTGAAGGCTGCTGACTGGGAAGAAGTCGAAGATACGCTTCTTGTCGCTGATCTTGGTCTTGAAGCGACCGACACGCTGATTGAAGCACTGAAGAATCGCGTGGCTGTTGAAGGTGTTCACGACACTGATTCCATTAAGAGGTTCCTTTCCGAAGAGCTTCTTGCGCTGGTTGATCCTGCGATGGATCGTAGCCTGCATCTTGATCGTCAGGGCGACAATGGTGAGCTTCCCGCATCGATTCTGATGGTTGGCGTGAACGGCACTGGTAAGACGACGACCGTTGGCAAACTGGCTCGCGTTCTCGTTGCCGAAGGCAAGAGCGTTTTGCTGGGTGCAGCTGATACCTTCCGCGCTGCTGCCGGCGAACAGCTGGGCACGTGGGGCGAACGCGTTGGTGTTGAGGTCGTTGCTTCTGATCGCGAGGGCGCAGATCCGGCTTCGGTTGCTTTCGATGCTGTCAAGGCTGGCGCAGACAAGAATATTGATGTCGTGCTGGTTGATACCGCTGGTCGTCTGCAGACGAAGTCGACGCTGATGGATGAGCTTGGCAAGGTCAAGCGTGTCATGGAAAAGCAAGCTCCTGTCAACGAGGTTCTGCTGGTCCTCGATGCGACCACCGGTCAGAACGGTATGAAGCAGGCTGAGGTTTTCGCTGAGGTTGCTGGAGTGACCGGCATTGTCCTGACCAAGCTCGATGGTTCTGCAAAGGGTGGCATTGTTGTCTCCGTGCAGAAGGCTCTTGGCGTTCCGGTGAAGTTCGTTGGCCTGGGTGAAGGCGCTGACGATCTTGCTCCATTCGATCCGCAGGGCTTCGTTGACGCCATTGTGAATGGCTGACATTCTTCGAATTGCACGCTAGGTGGGGCACTCTCACGCCGTGTGAGGTTGTCCCGCATACGGCTCTGAATAGCCCGCGTGCGATAGGCTTTGACCAGTAAACGAGGTCGTGGCCTCGTACCCTTTTGCTTTCCACCTTTTGGGAGACTCAACGTGTTCGGAAATCTGTCGGATCGGCTGACTCAGTCTTTTAAACAGCTTCGCTCTCGTGGCGTACTGACCGAATCAGATGTTGACCAGACAATTTCAGAGATTCGTCGCGCCCTGATTGACGCTGACGTTGCTCTTCCCGTTGTTCGTCAGTTCACCAACGAGGTCCGCGAGAAGGCCTACGGTGCGGCGCGTTCGAAGGCACTGAATCCCGGACAGCAGGTCATTCGAATCGTCAACCAGGAACTGGTTGAGATTCTGGGCGGCGAAACTCGTGAACTGAAGTTTGCCGATCGTGGTCCGACGGTCTTCATGCTTGCCGGTCTCCAGGGTGCCGGTAAGACGACGCTTGCCGGAAAGCTCGGTAAGTGGCTCCGCGAAGAAGGCAAGTCCGTTCTTCTTGTTGCTTCTGACCTTCAGCGCCCGAATGCAGTGAACCAGTTGCAGGTTGTGGGTGAGCGTGCTGGTGTTCAAGTGTGGGCACCCGAACCCGGTAACGGCGTTGGTGATCCGGTGCAGGTCGCACGCTCGGGTCTGAACCACGCGATTGAAAACGGCATTAACGTGGTCATCGTCGATACCGCGGGTCGTTTGGGTGTCGACGAAGAAATGATGGCTCAGGCTGTCGCGATCCGTGATGCCGTTCAACCGCACGAAATCATGTTCGTGCTCGACGCGATGGTCGGTCAGGATGCCGTCCAAACGTCGACCGCGTTCCGCGATGGCGTGGGTTTCACAGGTGTTGTCCTGTCGAAACTCGACGGTGACGCCCGCGGTGGTGCTGCGCTCTCCGTGCGAGGCGTGACCGGTGCGCCGATCCTGTTCGCGTCCACGGGTGAGAACCTCGATGACTTTGAGCGCTTCCACGCTGACCGTATGGCGTCACGCATCCTCGATATGGGCGATATCCTCACCCTGATCGAGCAGGCAGAAAAGAAGCTGGACGCCGAAGAAGCCGAGCGCATGGCGCAAAAGGCGATGGCCGGCGAACTGACTTTGGGTGACTTCCTCTCGCAGTTGCAGCAGGTGAAGAAGCTCGGCTCGATGAAGAAGATGCTCGGCATGATTCCTGGCGCAGGCCAGATTCGCGAGCAGATTGAAAACTTCGATGAACGCGAGGTCGACCGTATTGAGGCGATTGTCCGTTCGATGACGCCCGCGGAACGCGAAGATGTTTCGCTACTGAACGGTTCGCGTCGTGCGCGTATTGCACGAGGCTCCGGTGTGACGGTTGCTGACGTGAACTCGCTGGTCAAGCGCTTTGAAGCTGCCAAGGCCATGATGGGTCAGATGGGCCAGATGGGCGGAGTACCCGGCTTCGGTAACATGCCCGGCCAGGGCGGTAAGGCGAAGCAGAAGGCGAATGCGCGTGCCGCTCAGGCAAAGCGTGCGAAGGTGAAGAAGAAGGCACGTTCCGGTAATCCTGCGAAACGTCGCCAGCAGGAGCTTGAGGCTCTTCTTCCGCCCGAACAACGTTCATCTGCGCCCGCTGCAGGATCCGCATTCGGCGGTGCGCCTGCTCGTGAACCGACCGCTCGTCCGTCGATGGATGATCTGCCAGACGACATCAAGCGCATGATGGCCGGCCTCAAGTGATCTTTCAGGGATCGCTACTCTGGTCCGCGACCTCCGGCTCACCGGCATCGTGGACAACCGGTTCGTGGAAGATTGATGCTTCCGGCATCACCATGATCGACGAGGCCGGGACGACAGGTTCGGACTTCACCGGCTTTGCGGTGCCCGGATTCGTTGACTCTCACGCCCATATTGGCGTTGGATCAGATGGGCCCGTGGGCCTTGAAGAGCAAGAAGTGCAGGCGTGTGCTCAGAGGAACACGGGTGTCTTGGCTCTGCGCGATTGTGGCGCTCCCGTTGATAACCGTTGGTTGGATTCACGTGATGACCTGCCGAAACTGATTCGAGCAGGACGTCATATTGCTCGTCCCAAGCGATACATTCGTGGCATGCCCATTGACTGCGAGAATCTCGCTGATCTTCCGGACCTCGTCGCTGAGCAGGCGCAACGGGGCGACGGCTGGGTGAAACTGGTCGGCGACTGGATTGATCGCTCGAATGGTGCAGATTCTGACCTCGATCCGTTGTGGCCGACGGAGGTTCTTATTGATGCCGTTGCAGCTGCCCACGAAAACGGTGCGAAAGTGGCGGTTCACTCCTTCGCTCACGCGACGATCGATTCACTTCTTGAAGCGGGCGTCGACGACATTGAACACGCGACGGGCATGGACGCGGATCAAGCAGATGAGGCCGCGCGCAGGGGAGTGCTGGTCACTCCGACGCTACTTCAAGTTGAATTGTTCAAGGACTTCGCTGATCAGGCCGGAGCGAAATACCCCGTATACGCTGCGACCATGTCTCGTATGTACGACGAGCGTCGCGAGCATTTCGCAATGCTCCGGGAATTCGGCGTCACCTTGGTGATGGGTACTGATTCTGGTGGCTACCAAGAGCATGGGACGATCGGTAAAGAGTTTGAACTCTGGCTGGATCGGGGAGTATCGCGCTTAGAACTGATCGATGTCGCCACATGGAAGTCCCGCATTGCACTGAACTTTGAGCAGTTGAGCCCGGGTGCCAGTGCGGATCTTCTGATCTACCGCGAGGATCCGCGAACAAGCGGTGCATTGGATCAGCCCGACCACGTCGTGATCAACGGGCAGCTGGTTTACTCGCGTTCCTGAATTGCTCTTTGCTTCGAACGTGACCGATTCCACGGCGGTTTGAAGCGTGTGCTGAGCCCCAGATTTGGGGCATCGGGCGCCAACTATGGCACAATTGAGGGCGTACTCGGGCACTGGAGGACCCTCTCACCTTCTTTGACCGCGTCCCGGAACAAACACCGACCTGTGTTTCCCACCGGGGAAGTGCACGTTCCAACTCTGAACTAGAAACAGGAGTGACCACACAAGTGGCAGTTCGCATTCGTTTGAAGCGCGTGGGCAAGATTCATGCTCCCGCATACCGTGTTGTCGTCGTCGATTCGCGCAAGAAGCGTGACGGTCGCGTCATCGAAGAGATCGGTCTGTACGACGCACAGCCGAACCCGTCGATCATCCGCATCGACTCGGATCGCGCTCAGTACTGGCTGGGTGTTGGCGCACAGCCGTCCGACCAGGTTCGTAACCTGCTCGTCCTGACCGGCGACATCGCAAAGTTCAACGGCAAGAAGGATGCGGTTTCCCGCGTCAAGGTTGCCGAGTCTGACAAGGCTGGCGCAGCTGCTGAAGCTGTCAAGGCTGCAGAAGCAGAAGCCGAAAAGTCGAAGGCTGCTCAGGCAGCTGCAAAGGCAGAGGCTGAAGCAGAAGCAAAGGCCGCCGCTGAAGCTAGCGAGGCTGAAGCAAAGGCAGCAGAAGTTGAAGCTGAAGAAGCTTCGGCTGAAGCTGGCGAGGAAGCCTGATCATGCTGGCTGATGCGCTTGAGCACCTCGTCTCTGGAATCGTCGACCACCCGGAAGATGTTCGGGTTTCGGCTCGTTCCATGCGACGCGGTCACCTTCTTGAGGTTCGGGTCAATCCCGATGACCTCGGTCGTGTGATTGGTCGTAGTGGTCGCACCGCTCGCGCTCTGCGCACGGTGATGGGCGCTCTTTCAACGCGCGGTCCTATTCGTGTTGACGTTGTCGACACGGATCGCGAGTAAGCGCTCGCAAACAAAACTCATGTGGAGGGGCTCAGTTTTGAGCCCCTCCACTGTTTTATTTCTCCCACGGATATGGGCGGTAAACAGAATGCAGACCGATTCGCTGGCCGTGGGATACTAGAAGCCAATACGTCACTTCTCGGTGTACACAACTTAAGGATGAAGGACACACTATGCAGATGACCGCAGGCATCATCGGGCCAGCTCATGGCCTTCGTGGTGAAGCAATGGTGGAAGTACGTTCCGACGATCCTGAGATCTGGGCACCCGGCTTTGTCTTCGATGTACTGGGAGAGCCTGAAATGGAACTGACGGTTCGCAGTGCGCGTATGCACAAGGATCGCCTGCTTGTTGGCTTCGAGGAACTGTCAACCCGCGAACAGGTAGAGGCTCTGCGTGGCAAGAAGCTTCTGGTCGAAGAAACTGAAGAAGAAGACGCATGGTATCCGCATCAACTAAAGGGATGCGTAGCCGTGACGCCCGATGGTTTGGCACTGGGAACAGTGACTGGCCTGCAATTTGGAATGGCTCAGGATCTTCTTCTGGTCAAGCCCGTCAGCGGAGCAACAGTCATGGTGCCTTTCGTTGAAGAGCTTGTTCCTGAGGTTGACATTGAGAATAAGCGCGTCACTCTGACTCCGCCTCCCGGATTGTTTGATGATGACTATGTCGACGCATCGGATAGGAATTCCAACTGATGAGGATCGACCTTTTCTCGATTTTCCCTGAATACTTCGCGCCCGTACATCTGTCTCTGCTGGGCAAGGCACACGAGACTGGCCTCGTCGATGTGCATGTCCACGATCTACGCGATTGGACGCACGACGCACACCGCACCGTTGACGACACCCCGTACGGCGGTGGCGCGGGCATGGTGATGATGCCGACCGTGTGGGGAGAGGCTCTCGACGAGGTCATTGCTGAGTGCTCTGCTGGGCAAGACCAGAACGTTGCGCAACGTCGTGTTCTTGCGATTCCAACACCGTCCGGTATTCCGTTGACGCAGGCAACCGCACGCAATCTGACTAATGTCGATCAGCTGATGATCGCCTGCGGACGATACGAAGGGATTGATCAGCGTGTGGCCGATCACTACCGCGCGTCCGGTGTCGAGGTTCTTGAGTACTCGATCGGCGACTATGTGTTGAACGGTGGGGAAGTGGCGGCGCTCGTGCTTGTGGAAGCGGTGACGCGTCTACTCGACGGTTTTATGGGGAACTCTCAGTCGCTCGAGGAAGAGTCCTATGAGAACGGTCTGTTGGAGTACCCGACGTACACGAAGCCTCGTTCGTGGCGTGATATCGAGGTGCCTGACGTTCTTCTCAGTGGCGATCACGGGCGGATCGAACGCTGGCGACGCGACCTGTCGCTGAAGCGGACGCTCGAGCGCAGGCCGGATTTGATTGCTCAGTTGCAGTACGAGGATCTCGATTCAGCTGACAAAGAGTTTCTTGCTGCCCGCGGGCACCTCGTCACACCTAGCGGGCATCATACGGTTTTGATTCGAGTGGCTCAGGCACACGATGGAGAACCTCTTGCCGCACTTGCGGCGCGTACGTTCCCGGACGCCTGTCCCGACTTCCTTTCTGATGAAGCAATCGCAGCGTTTATCGGCGACCAGCTATCGCCTCAGGCATGTGCTCGATTCATCGCTCAGCCGGAACGATACCGCGTGCTGGTCGCCGAAATCGACGGTGAACTGGGCGGATACACCCTGTCGATCATCGGCGAAGACGCGATTGAAAAAGACATGGTGCGACCCGGACGTATCGAAGCGTCGGACGCCTACCTGTCCAAGTGCTACACGGATGCTACGTGGCGTGGAAGTGGTCTGGCGGGCGTTTTACTTGAAGCAGCAGTGGCGGACGTTGAAGCTTCCAATACAGCCCCGCGCTTAGTTTTAGCAACAAACACCGGCAACCTTCGCGCTCAAAAGTTCTACAAGAAGCACGGCTTCAAAAAGAAGGCACGTCGCACGTTCAACGTCGGGGGAGTAATGAACTCAGACGTTGTCCTCGTGCGGAATCTCACCGTTCGATAAACGTAGTCGTACCTCGCCGACAGTGGGCAGCGCCTGGCGAATGTGGCACACTTGAACACGGTGCATTCGAGTGCAACCTGCCGCAGGGGGACACTCACATGAATGCCCGGTGAAGAAAGCGCAGGCTCCGCCTGCCGTATTCGACGCAACTGACCTGCGGCAGAAGTGTCAAGGAGTAAACATGCAGAAGCTGGACGCAGTCGACGCCGCTTCCCTTCGTTCCGATCTTCCCTCGTTCCGCGCCGGTGACACCGTCAAGGTTCACGTGAAGGTTATTGAAGGAAGCCGTTCCCGTATCCAGGTCTTCCAGGGTGTTGTTATTGCCCGTCGCGGTCACGGCGTCTCTGAGACGTTCACCGTCCGCAAGGTCTCCTTCGGTGTTGGTGTGGAGCGTACGTTCCCGCTGCATGCACCGACGATCGACCACCTTGAGGTCGTCACTAAGGGTGACGTCCGTCGTGCAAAGCTCTACTACCTGCGTGAGCGTCACGGCAAGGCTGCCAAGATTAAGGAACACCGTTCGGGCAGCGCAGAGTGAAACTCTGAGCATGACCACTGCGTGCCCGGTGCCCTTCGGGGCGCCGGGCTTGCGTGTTCGTATGCCAACCGGTGTTGGCATCTCCTCTGAAAAGTGAAGGACTACGAGTGACTGACAGTGATTACGCCATCGATTCTGATGGGGATACCGGTTCGGGTGGCTTTTTTGCTTGGATTCGTGAACTTGCCCTGATCGTGGTCGTGGCGTTCGTGATCTTCACTCTGCTCCGCGTTTTTATCGTCCAAGTGTTTTGGATTCCCTCCGCGTCCATGCGCGACACCCTGGTGGAAAATGACCGTATCGCAGTCTCACGTATCGCGGCACACACGGGAAATATTGAGCGCGGTGACGTGGTTGTTTTTGACGATCAGTTGGACTGGCTCCCGTCGAATCTTTCAACCGGTGATTCTTTTGCCAATGCCGTCGGTAGATTTGTTGGTTTTCTTCCCGGTGGTTCAGATAAAACACTTGTGAAACGCGTGATCGGTGTGGGCGGTGACCACGTCACTTGTTGCACGGCCGAAGGCAAGGTTGCAGTGAACGGTGTGCCCGTGGACGAACCCTACATTGCTGACGGTCAGCTTCCCTCTGACATTTCTTTCGATATTACGGTTCCCCAGGGCACGCTGTGGGTCATGGGTGATAACCGTGGTAATTCAGCGGATTCTCGCTACCACATGGGTTCTGGTGAAACACCTTACGTTCCCGAAGACGCGGTTGTTGGCACCGTGAGCGCAGTTATTTGGCCGACGTCGCATTGGAAGGTTGGCCTGAATCGTCGCGACGTTTTTGCTGGTATTCCCGATGCCCAGTGATGCGACGCGCGATGTCGAACGTGAACTCCTTACCCACTATGACGTTGTCATTGGAATGGACGAGGTGGGGCGTGGCGCAATTGCAGGGCCCGTCGTCGTGGGGGCGTGCCTTGTCACGGGGGACGAGGCCCCTCAACCAGCGGGGCTTCGCGACTCGAAACAGTTGAGCGAAAAAAGACGCGTCGCCTTGGAGCCTCTGGTGTGCCGGTGGGTGACGTCTGTTGGTGTGGGTTTTGCTTCGAATGATGAAGTCGACGCCCACGGAATCATTGTTGGCCTGCGTTTGGCTGGTATGCGTGCTCTGCAACAGTTGGATATTCCCAATGGCGCACGCGTGATTGTCCTGCTTGATGGGACGCATAATTGGCTGACGCGATCCGACGATTTGTTTTCTCCGATTGATGACGCACCCTACCCGGACATTGAGGTGCCAAACGTTGTCACCCGCGTCAAGGCTGACGCATCATGCTCGGTCGTGGCCGGCGCATCCGTTGTTGCGAAGGTCAGACGTGACGAATGGATGAAAACACTGGAAGATCCGGGATACGACTGGGCCTCGAACAAAGGCTATTCTTCGGCAAAACACATTGACGCTCTTGGGCGACTAGGGGTTTCTCCTCTTCATCGTCGTTCGTGGAATCTTCCCGGCACTGGGCACGCCGAGCGCGCCTGAAGGGCCAGGAACAATTTGTTAGGCATGATTGAACCGTGAGTGAAGACATCGAAAGCTACGAAAACTCTCTGGAACTTGAACTTTTCCGCGAGTACAGGGATGTCATTGGCTTATTTAAGTACGTGGTCGAAACCGAACGCCGTTTCTACCTCTGCAATCAGGTCGATGTTCAAGCCCGCCCAGTTGGTGGGGATATTTACTTTGAGCTCACGCTGACTGACGCGTGGGTGTGGGACATTTACCGTTCCTCGCGTTTCGTGCGTTCTGTCCAGGTCATCACCTACAAAGACGTGAACGTCGAAGAATTGACCAAGCCAGAGCTGAACCTCTGACCCCTTCGGTGGGCTATCCACAATTTCAGGTGGGTGCCACTTATCCACAATTTCGCTTTCGCTGACTTTCTCTCTGTGCTTTCCTGACTGACGCTTGGTGCGGAGGTCAGTATGGGAAACGATTTTCGCCGTCAGCTCGGAGTGTTAGGCGAGGCCACTGCGACGCGCTTTATCAGCGAAGCCGGTCTGCAGGTTATTGATCGAAATTGGCGCAACGGCAGGGCAGGCGAGCTCGACATCATTGCGACGGACGGCTCGAACACGATTGTCATCGAAGTCAGAACCCGCTTTGGGAACGCAAAGGGGAGCGCGCTCGAATCAGTTGATGATCGAAAGGTCAGGCAACTACGTTCGCTGTCGGTTGCTTGGGCACGATCACATGAGTGCCGTGGACACGTGCGCGTTGACATTGTTGCGATCACTGTCGATCCGGCAATGCGTGTAGTCGTTGAAGAGGCTGGTCCAGATGCGGACTTACGTGACTACGGTGCGCACATCGCGTGGATTCGAGGCATCGCATGAACGCCTCGCTTGCACACATTGATTCAATTGGACTTGTGGGCATAGAAGGCCATCGGGTGCGCGTCGAAGCACACGTGGGGCGCGGACTGGTCAAGTTCACTCTGGTTGGCCTGCCGGACGCGTCTTTGCGTGAAGCGAAAGACCGGGTTCGCTCGGCGTTGCAGTCCTGCAACTTGGAAGTGATGGACGCGCATATCACCGTGAACCTGTCGCCGGCGGGTCTTCCAAAGTCTGGTTCAGGGTTTGATCTTGCGATTGCCATCGCAGTGCTTCAAGCTGCGGGCTCACTGAAAAGACAGGCATTTGTAGGCGCTGCTCTATTAGGAGAGCTAGCTCTTGACGGCAGTATCCAATCAATCCGAGGAATTCTTCCCGCGGTCTTGTCGGCGAAGAAACTTGGGATTCAACGTGTCATCGTTCCCGCGTCATGCGTCTTAGAAGCTCGTCTTGTCCACGGTATTGATGTCATTGGTTTCGACCACTTAGCTGATCTTGTTACCTGGGCTGGGGGAGATGCTCTGCGTCCGAAAACACCTATCCCGATTTTCCAAGCTCTGCCGACTGAGAGAGTGACAGAAAACGTCGTCGCGGTTTCAGATTTAGCAGATGTACGAGGTCAAGACGGAGCCGTTGACGCGTTAGAGGTGGCTGCCGCGGGAGGTCATCACGTGTTGCTCATCGGTGAAGCCGGCTCTGGCAAGTCAATGCTCGCATCACGTATGCCAACGATTTTGCCGCCGATGGATGATCAAACAGCCCTTATGACATCCGCACTTCATTCCATCGCAGGCCGCCTCGAAGACCACACAACTCTGATGCGCACCCCACCCTTCCAATCCCCTCATCACAGCGTCACAATGCCGGCCCTGATTGGTGGCGGTAGTGGGATTGCGATGCCGGGTGCAGCATCACTGGCACACGGGGGAGTCCTGTTCCTTGACGAGGCAACCGAATTCATTCCCTCGGTCCTCGACGCTCTGCGCCAGCCACTCGAAGAAGGCGTCATCACGATCCACCGAGCCAAAGGACACACCACCTATCCCGCCAGATTTCAACTGATCCTCGCCTCAAACCCCTGCCCGTGTGGTGGCGGAACCAAAGCTCGCCCCTGTCGATGCACATCCATCCAAAAACGCAGGTACATCACACGACTATCAGGGCCCCTGCTTGACCGCATCGATATCACAATCGCAATGCGTGCCCCCACCCGCGCACAGCTCAACGCCAGCAAACGACGCACATCCGAAGAAGTAGCCGAAAGAGTACTCGCCGCACGCGACAGGGCACGCACACGCCTAGAAGGAACAGGATGGACCCTCAACTGTCAGCTTCCCGGCCCCTGGTTACGACAACACTCGGGCATAGCGCGCACATACATCGACCGCATCGATCAAGGCGTCGACAGAGGAATCCTGTCCATGAGAGGCGCCGATCGCGTCTTACGCCTCATGTGGACCCTCGCCGACCTAGACGAACGATCCACACCCAACGACACCGACCTTGCACAGGCACTACAACTGAGAAACTCAGGAGCACTCGATGCCTTCTATCAGTGAACGCGACCTCGCCTGGGCATGGTGGACATGCATCCAAGAACCCGAAGACGCCCATGCCCACGCTCTACGACTTCACCTGGGACTCATTGAATCAGTCGAATGGGTACGCGCCGATTCTCCCGGCCCACTCCCACCACCACTGTCACAGCATCGAAAAACACTCGAAGACGCCTGGAAACGCTTCAAACCACGAGCACTACGCAACAACGTCAACCAAGAACTCGCGGCAATCCGCGCCCTAGGCGGACGCTTCATCAGCCAAGAAGACCCATCCTTCCCCAAAGAACTCAACATCCTTCAAGAATCAACACCACTTGGCCTATGGGTCCGAGGCACACTCCCACACACACGCTCAGTCACCATCGTCGGAGCGAGAGCAACAACAAACCTCGGAATAAGGAACGCTTTCGACATCGCATCCGACCTTGCCGACAGAGGGGATACCATCCTCTCCGGCGGAGCATTCGGCATCGACATTGCCGCCCACAGGGGAACACTCGCAGTAAACGGGCAGACAATTGCCATCCTCGCCGGGGGAGTAGCAAACCCCTATCCCGTCTCTCATACCCGCGACTTCGAAACAATCCTCGAATCGTCAGGAGCCATCGTCTCAGAAGTACCACCAAGCTTCAGACCCGCAAAATGGCGCTTCCTTGGACGAAACAGAATGCTAGCCGCCTGGGGGGATGCCACCGTCGTCATCGAAGCATCATCCAGATCCGGTGCCCTCGCAACAGCCAGACGAGCAATGACACTAGGCAAACCCGTAGGAGCAGTCCCCGGACCCATCACCTCACAATCCTCAATGGGATGCCACGAGCTCATTCGCAACGGTGCCACGCTCATCAGAAACGCATCCGACATCCACGAAATGATTGATCCCCTGCACACGCAACTCCAGGGCACACTCTTCGGTGAACCCGTCTGCCCAGATCAGGGAGTCAACGCACTCTCACCCCACGCGCGCAGGGCATGGGAAGCCCTTCCCATACGCACCCTCTCAACACTTTCCAACCTCGCTGCAAACGCCGGCATGAGCGAACAGGAAACGTTGCGGGCGCTCGCGGAACTGGAACTTGAGGGGTACGTGCGTTCTAACTCCCGCGGTTGGGCTCGCAAAGACGGAGCTCGGTGCTGATAATGAAGGCATGAGTGAGTTAGGCATCTTCGACGCATGGGTATCATTCCTGACCCATACGCGCCGGCTGTCTGACCATACGATCACGGCATATTCGGGCGATGTTACTGGATGTTTTGAGTTTATCGGCGTTGACCCGAATCCAACGAACGAGCAACTAGACGCTCGCTTGACGACGCGCCGTCTTCGCCTGTGGCTAGCGAAACTGAGCGAGCAGGGAGCATCACGTTCGACCCTGTCACGTAAGACCGCTGCCGTACGAAACTTTTGTCGGTGGGCGATTGACCATGACGTGTTGGCTCACGATCCTTCTGCATCGCTTGCGTCTGCTCGCGTAGATCAACGCCTTCCTCAGGTTCTGACATTGAATGATGCTGTAACCCTGATGGACTATGCGCGTGCCCACGCCCGTTCAGGCGATGCAACAGATTTGCGGAACTGGGCGATCCTTGAACTGATCTATGCGTCGGGAATGCGTATCTCAGAACTAGTTGGGTTGAATCTGACAAGCATCGATTATTCAGGTCACACCGGACGTGTTCTGGGTAAAGGAAACAAAGAACGCGTTGTCCCGCTGACCGATCTTGCCCTCGAAGCCGTGCAGACGTGGACGGTTAGCGGTCGTCCGCAATTGAGCAATTCTGACTCTGGGAATGCTCTGTTCATTGGTGACCACGGCAAGCGGATCGATGTTCGAGTTGTTCGCTCCATGTTCCATCGCGAAGCTACCCGTGCTGGTGTTCCAGATCTTGCGCCACACGCCCTACGGCACACGATGGCGACCCACCTGCTCGAAGGGGGAGCAGACTTGCGTAGCGTTCAAGAGATCCTGGGTCACTCTTCTTTACAGACCACCCAGCGGTACACGCACGTTGATTCAAAACGACTGTCCGCTATTTATGCTCAGGCACACCCGCGCGCTTAAGTCATTCGTCTGCCCTCCAGCTTCGCCCCGTCCACGATTGACGAGGCTAGCCGCCCTATTTGCTCCCCTCCCAGGGTTTCAGGGCGAGATTGCCAACTAAGAACCGTAGGGGATCAACGTAGTGATCCCTTGAGGTTTTGACACCCCAGTGCAGACCTCCTGCTGGCTCATGCCCGCCGCTGAGGGTCGCTATGGGAGTCCCCGCACTGACGTGCTCTCCAACGTTCACAAGAGCATCGACGGGCTCGTATGTTGAACGGACGGGGCCATGGGACAACGAGACAACACCCTTGCCGGCAATCTCGCCGGCCACTTCTACAATCCCATCAGCCGGGGCATAGATCGTAGCGCCAGCATCGACCTTCAGATCGACTCCGCGATGACCTGAAAGCCACCGTAACGCCGGAGGATCAAAACCCCTGGTCACGCTTACCGCATTCCTGGTCGGCCACTGCCAGTGTTGCCAGATGGATGCGCTGGCCGGCCTCGTCAATAGGAAAGAAAACAGAGCCAAGGCGGCAAGGATCGCCAAAGGAAGACGTGCATAACGGTCACTGCGAAGAAACATGCACTCAATGTCGTTGATCGCAGGCTAAAGGGCGAATGGGGTGAGTACGCATTGTGGATACTCCGTGATCGGGTGGGGCATTTGTGGATAAGTCGCGCGACGAGGGTCACATCAAGCGAAATAGGGAGTATTAGGGCATATGAGATAAGCTATTCGAGCACCTGCTTGCAGGTGACTTCGCGTGCCATTTTCACGTCAGCGGTCTTCCGCGGTGGGCATAAGTTCCAGGTCCTTTCGAGGTGAACTTAAGTCATGGCACCAGGGCTTGCGTACCCGCGCACAGCACGTAACCGAAACCGAGGGTGAAAACCCTCATGATCCCGCAGTTTTGCGGGGAAGGACGATTCAATGGCAGTCGTAACTATGCGTCAGCTCCTCGAGTCCGGTGTCCACTTCGGTCACCAGACCCGCCGCTGGAACCCGAAGATGAAGCGTTTCATCCTCACCGAGCGCAACGGCATCTACATCATCGATCTTCAGCAGACCATTGCTGACATCGATATTGCTTACGATTTCGTGAAGCAGACCGTCGCACACGGTGGCACCATCCTCTTCGTTGGCACCAAGAAGCAGGCACAGGAAGCCGTCGCAGAGCAGGCAACCCGCGTTGGTATGCCGTACGTGAACCACCGTTGGCTCGGTGGTATGCTCACCAACTTCTCCACCGTTTCCAAGCGTCTCCAGCGCCTCAAGGAACTCGAGCAGATCGACTTCGACGATGTCGCCGCATCCGGCCGCACCAAGAAGGAACTCCTCATGATGCGTCGTGAGAAGGACAAGCTGGCTCGCACACTCGGTGGCATCCGCGACATGGCCAAGACCCCGTCCGCGATCTGGATCGTTGACCCGAAGAAGGAACACCTCGCGGTTTCCGAAGCTCGCAAGCTCAACATCCCGATCGTCGCCATCCTCGACACCAACGCTGATCCGGACGAGGTCGACTACCGCATCCCCGGTAACGACGATGCCATCCGCGCAGTTGCACTGCTCACCCGCGTGATCGCAGACGCAGTCGCAGAGGGCCTCCTTGCTCGCTCTGAAACCCGCAAGTCCGCTGACTCGGCAGAAACCGTTGCAGAACCGCTCGCCGAGTGGGAACGCGAACTCCTCGAAGGCGACAAGGGCGAAGCCAAGGCTGAAGAAGCTCCGGCTACCGAAGCTCCCGCCGAGAACTGATCTTTACCAACTTCAAAGTAGAAAGAGACATCAATGGCGAATTTCACCGCTGCTGACGTCAAGGCTCTGCGTGAGCAGACCGGCGCAGGCATGATGGACGTGAAGAAGGCTCTGACCGAGGCTGATGGCGATGCTGAAAAGGCTCTCGAAATCATCCGCCTGAAGGGTCTGAAGTCGCTCTCCAAGCGCGAAGATCGTCAGGCATCCGCCGGCCTTTTGGTCGCTCAGGTTGCCGATGGCGTTGGCGTCCTCGTCGAGGTCAACTCCGAAACCGACTTCGTTGCAAAGAACCAGAAGTTCATTGACTTCGCAAACGAGGTTCTTGCAGCAGCCGTTGCTTCGGGCGCATCCGATCTTGAATCTCTCCTCGCATCCCCCATGGGTGACGAGACCGTTCAGGACAAGCTCAATTCCATGGCAGCAGTCATCGGCGAAAAGCTCGAAATCCGTCGCGTTGTGCGCGTCGAGGGCGAGAACGTTGACCTGTACCTGCACCAGACCAGCCCCGACCTGCCCCCGCAGGTTGGCGTCTTCGTCGTCACCGACGCACCTGGTGCTTCCGTTGCCCACGACATCGCAATGCACATTGCCGCTTACATGCCGGCATACCTTGATCGCGATGCCGTTCCGCTTGACGTTCTGGAGAAGGAGCGCGAGACTCTCACGAAGATCACGCTCGAAGAAGGCAAGCCCGAGCACATCGTCGGCAAGATCGTCGATGGTCGCATGGAAGCCTACTTCAAGGACAACTGCCTCGTGGACCAGGCGTTCGCCCGCGATCCCTCTAAGTCGGTCGGCAAGGTTCTTGCCGAGGCCGGCGCAAAGGTGACCGAGTTCGTTCGCGTTCACGTCGGAGCCTGATAACGCATGAATGGCCCCGCCCAAATGGGCGGGGCCATTCGGCTATCCTGTGTACTAATGCTTCTTACCGCGTGAACAGGAGAAACGCGCATGCCTCATACTCGTAGGGTCCTTCTTAAACTGTCTGGTGAAGCTTTCGGCGGTGGCGCCGTTGGCCTTGACCCCACTGTCGTTCGCGATATTGCCCAGCAGATTGCTATTGCTGTCCGTCGAGGCATTGAAGTCGCAGTCGTCGTTGGCGGTGGTAACTTCTTCCGCGGTGCACAGCTAGCTAAAGCAGGCATGGATCGTTCGCGCGCTGACTACATGGGTATGCTCGGTACGGTGATGAACGCCCTTGCGCTTCAAGACTTCATCGAACAAGCCGGTGTTCCTGCGCGTGTTCAATCCGCAATTACGATGACCCAGGTTGGTGAGCCCTACATTCCTTTGCGCGCTATTCGCCATATGGAAAAGGGGCGCGTTGTTATCTTCGGCGCGGGAGCCGGCATGCCGTTCTTCTCGACGGACACGGTTTCAGCTCAGCGTGCTCTTGAAACCCACTGCGACGAGCTTCTTGTTGCTAAGAACGGCGTGGACGGTGTGTACGATGATGATCCGCGTC
Organism: Pauljensenia sp. OF14-1SRA; assembly: GCF_027694595.1. NCBI lineage: Bacteria > Bacillati > Actinomycetota > Actinomycetes > Actinomycetales > Actinomycetaceae > Pauljensenia > Pauljensenia sp. OF14-1SRA. Next base: position 53,373 of record NZ_JAQEVQ010000011.1, read on the forward strand.
TGAACCCGGACGCGAAGCGTCTTGAATTCCTGACGTACTCGGACGCCCTTTCTCAGGAACTCAAGGTCATGGATGCAACAGCTTTGGCACTTTGCCGTGATAATGGTTTACAGACACGAGTTTTCGGAATGTCTGAAGCAGGCAATGTGACTGCTGCCCTGATGGGTGAGACAATCGGTACTCTTGTGACTGCACAAGACTGATCAACATAGGAGTCACGAATGATTGATGACATCCTCCTTGAAACCGAGGAAAAGATGGACCGTGCGGTTGAATCCGCACGCCACGAATTTGGCAATATCCGCACCGGTCGCGCAAACGCAGCGATGTTCGAGCAGATTCTTGTCGACTACTACGGCGCACCCACGCCGATGCAGCAGCTCGCTTCTTTCCAGATTCCTGAAGCTCGTACCGTGTTGATCTCCCCGTTTGATCGCACTGCCACGAATGAGATCTTGAAGGCCCTGCGTGAATCTGATCTGGGTGTGAACCCGACCGATGATGGCAACGTTGTCCGCGTTGTTCTTCCTGCCCTGACTGAAGAACGTCGTAAGGAATACGTGAAGCTGGCAAAGACCAAGGCCGAAGATGCCCGCGTTGCAGTTCGTAATGTTCGTCGTAAGGCAAAGGAACAGCTCGATAAGCTGAAGAAAGACGGCGAAGCCGGCGAAGACGAGGTCGATCGTGCAGAAAAGAGCCTCGAATCGCTGACGAAGAAGCAGGTCGAACAGATCGACAAGCTTCTTGCTTCCAAGGAAGCTGAGCTCCTGACGCTGTGAGCGCCTCTGATCATTCTTCCCCTTCGTTGGTTGCGAAGTTTTTCTCTCCGCAACCAACGAAGTTGAAGGAACCACTGGCAGCCACTGGGAAAGCGGGACGTAATCTTCCAGCAGCAGTATCTACTGCCGTTGTCTTGATTCTTTTCGTCGGTATCTGCTTGTTTTATGTACCGCCACTTTTGACACTGTTCATTGTGCTGGCGTCGCTGGCGGGTTTATACGAGTTAGGTGGCGCATTCGCCCACCTAGAAACAAAGCTGACGATGGCTCCGCTGTATGCGGGAGCTATCGGTATGGTCACGTGCGCATGGTCTCTTGGCGCAGAAGCGCTCCTCTTTGCCCTGTACACAACCATTTTCGCTGTTGTTGCGTGGCGAATCTTGGATCCGAACCCCAAGGGGCGGATTAACGACGTTATCGCATCGGTCTTTGCCGCGCTGTATGTTCCTTTCCTTGCCTCGTTCGTTGTGCTGATGATGCGCCAGTTCGCTAACCCGTGGGTGGTTCTCACCTACGTTGGCTTAGTCGTCGCATCCGATACCGGGGGCTGGGTCGCAGGCGTTCTATTCGGCAAACATCCGATGGCGCCTCGACTATCACCCAAGAAGTCCTGGGAAGGCTTCATCGGCTCGACAATTGGTTCTGTCGCACTTGGCGGACTTGCTTTCTGGGCACTTGGCGGACACTGGGCATTCGGCTTCCTTGCCGGCGTTGTTGCGTGTGTTGTCGGCACGCTCGGTGATCTCACTGAATCGTTAATCAAGCGTGAAACCGGTCTGAAGGACATGTCGCAGATTCTGCCGGGGCATGGCGGTGTCCTTGACCGCATTGATGCTCTGCTGATGGTTGCACCGCTTATGTTTATGATCTTCACCTGGACGCTGTAAGGAATCCTATGAGCCTCGAATTCGAAAAACAGCGTCGGCGTGAAGTGCGTCCGACTGACCAGCCACCAGAAGGAGCAACGTCAGCTGATGCGAAGCCGGTGATTTCATTCGCGCCAGCTAAACGTGGCAAGGCACCTGCTCACCTCGCTGACGTGGACGCAAAAGGACGTAAGCAAGTCCTGAAGGATCTGGGTCTTCCCGGTTTCCGTGCTGACCAGCTTTCTCGACACTATTTTGATCACTTCGAAGCCGATCCGGTGAAGATGAGTGATATTCCCGCATCGATGCACGGTGCAATTCGTGAAGGTCTGTTGCCTGAACTGGTTCGCCAAGTCGTCGCGCAACACGCGGATGGTGGAATGACGATTAAGCACCTTTGGGAGCTTTTCGACGGGGCACGCGTTGAATCCGTACTGATGCGTTACCCGCAGCGCACGACCTTGTGTATTTCTTCGCAGGCAGGATGTGGCATGGCGTGTCCGTTCTGCGCGACCGGCCAGATGGGGCTGACTCGTAACCTGTCGACGGGCGAAATTGTCGATCAGGTGCGCCAAGCGCAGATTGCGTGTCGTGATGGCGAGCTTTCCGGCGGGCCGACGCACCTCTCTAACGTTGTGTTTATGGGTATGGGCGAACCGCTTGCTAACTACCGCACGGTCGTGAATACTCTGCACCGCCTGATTGATCCCAGCCCAGAAGGCTTTGGACTTTCAGCTCGAAACGTCACTGTGTCGACGGTGGGTTTGGTTCCCGCGATCGACAAGCTGGCGAAAGAAGGCATGCCTGTGACGTTGGCAGTTTCGTTGCATGCTCCCGATGATGACCTTCGCGACGAGTTGATTCCGATTAACTCGCGCTGGAAGGTGGGGGAGTTGCTTGATGCTGCTCGCCGATACTTTGTTGCGACGGGTCGTCGCGTGTCGATTGAGTACGCGCTGATCAAGGATATGAACGATCAGGAATATCGTGCCCAATTGCTTGCTGATGAGCTCAATAAGCGCGGTCGCGGGTGGGCTCATGTGAACCCAATTCCGTTGAATCCGACTCCCGGCACAATCTGGACTGCGTCTACTCGGCGTGCTCAGGACACATTTGTCGCTACTCTGCGCAACAATGGGATTTCGACGACGATTCGCGATACTCGCGGTTCTGACATTGATGGTGCGTGCGGTCAGCTCGCAACAGCAGTGAAGGAAGCGAATGCGAAGCGTCGGTCTATCAATTCAGATTCCACTTCAATTCAGGAGACTCGATGAGTGACTCTTTCCCACGAGTGAGCTTCTGGCGTCACGGCTACGCGACTGAGCGTGTGGACGCTTTCTTTGCGGACGCACGCCAGGCGTATGAAGGTGGCTTGCCGGCAGAGCAGTTCTCTGCACAGCAGGTTCGCCAGGCGACGTTCCCATTGAAGCGTCGTGGCTACGCGATTGATGCTGTTGATTCCGCGATGAGCCGTCTTGAAGCGGCCTTTGTTCAGCGTGATCGTGCGGATCATATTGCTGTTAACGGCGAGGCCGCATGGTTCGAGAAGGTTGCCGAGCGCGCAACGACGCTGTACGACCGTCTGATGCGTCCTCGGGGCGAGCGTTTCTCGCACCCGGAATCCGGTCGTGGATATGACGCGGCTCAGGTTGATGATCTGCTGGATCGTTTGGCCGCCTATTTTGACGAGGGCACTGAGATGAGCGTTGATGACGTTCGTCTTGCTGTTTTCCAGCCTGCTCGTGGCAAGAAGGGCTACACGGAAGGAACGGTTGACGCCTATCTTGGGCGCGCCGTAGAGATTCTTCTGGCTGTTTCCTGATCGGGAGGGCGAATCGTGACTTCTTCGCGTCAGCCGATTGTCCTGCTGGGGTCGACCGGTTCAATTGGTACTCAAGCGTTGGATATCGTTCGCGCGAATCCGTTGCGTTTCGATATTCGAGGTCTTGCTGCTGGCGGTGGCAATATTGAGCTTCTTGCGCGCCAGGTGGTTGAGTTCGATGTTCCTGTCGTCAGTGTGGATCGTCTTGTTGGTGGCGAGCTACGCGACGCGATTCATGCCATTGATTCGTCTGCGCACCCCCAGATTATCGAAGGGGCAGACGGGGCAACTCAAGTGGCTTCACTTGTCCCTGACGGAGTTGTCCTGAACGGTATCACCGGGGGAGTGGGTTTGCTTCCCACTCTGGTTGCTTTGAAGTCCGGTGCGACGCTAGCTTTGGCGAATAAGGAATCGTTGGTCGTGGGTGGCCATTTGGTGCGTAGCGCCTGCGTGCGTCCGGGTCAGATTGTGCCTGTAGACTCCGAGCATTCGGCTATCGCTCAGGCGCTGGCCAGTGGAATTCACGAGGCTGGCCTCACTTCACCGGTGGTCACCGGCCGCACTGAGGTGGCCGATCTTGTTCTGACGGCATCGGGTGGCCCGTTTAGGGGTAAGAAGCGCGCTGAACTTGCTGATATCACTCCGGAAGCTGCTCTTGCTCACCCGACGTGGAACATGGGTCCAGTTGTCACGATCAATTCTTCGACGCTGGTCAACAAGGGGCTGGAGCTGATTGAGGCTCACCTGCTGTTTGATGTGGCTCCCGAGCACATTGTGACGACTGTTCACCCCCAGTCGATCGTGCACTCAATGGTGACGTGGATTGACGGTGCAACAACGCTTCAGGCTTCGCCACCCGACATGCGTCTGCCCATCGCGCTTGGCTTGACGTGGCCTGAGCGCCTGCACGACGTGGAAAAGCCTCTGACGTGGGTTGATGCGCAGAGTTGGACCTTTGAACCGGTCGATAGTGATACCTTCCCTGCCATCAATCTTGCGCGTCATGCGGTGGCCTCGTCACCGACGCACACGGCGGTGTACAACGCTGCGAATGAAGTGTTCGTCGATGCGTTCTTAGCCAAGAAACTACCGTGGCTGGGCATTGTCGATTATTTGACAAATGTTGTTGAGTCTCACGACGGTATTGCAGACCCAACGTTGGATGACATTCTTGGGGTCGAAGAATGGGCGCGTGCGCAGGCGAATGCGCTGGTGAGTAGCTGGTCATGAGCTACTTGGCGGGGATCCTTGCCGTTGTCGGCGGCTTCATCATCACCGTTGGTCTTCACGAGCTTGGCCATCTTGTTCCGGCGAAGAAATTCGGCGCGGTCGTCAGTGAATATGCGATCGGTTTTGGTCCGAAGATTGTGTCGCGTGAAGTCAAAGGCACGTTGGTTGTTTTTCGCGCGATTCCGCTGGGTGGTTACGTACGTATCCTCGGCATGTTCGCTCCTGGCAGGCCGGGGCGTCGCACGCTGAACTCGAAGGGACGGCTGACTCTTGCTGAAGAAGCGCGCCACCAGAGTGCCCAAGAAATGCCCGAAGGGTGTGCACACCGTGCATTCTGGCGTCTGACGTGGTGGAAGAAAGCAATTGTCATGGCGGCTGGACCCGCGATGAATTTCTTGCTTGCGTTTCTTTTCCTCGTTATTGCGATGGTCGGCATTGGTTTCCGCACTGCCTCGTTAACGCTTGCGGATGTGTCTCCCACAATTCAGACGAGCGCTGGTAACGTTGCGTCTCCGGCGTACGAGGCCGGCCTGACCGGTGGCGACACTCTCATCGCGCTTAATGGTCGGGACTTGTTTGACTGGTCTGACTTGAGAGACTCCATTGCCTCGTCCAATGGACAGCCTCTTCAGGTGACATTTGAACGCGATGGCGACCTTCATGAGGCCTCGTTATATCCGCGTAAGACGGAGGACGGCACGTACGTGATGGGCGTGACTGCCGGATATGAATACACGGCGGCCTCGATGTCGGATGTGGCCAAGGAATATCGCTACATGTTCACGGGCACGGTGGGTGCAATGACGAAGATTCCGCAGTCCCTGTGGAACGTTACGATGTCGATGGTGACGGGAAGTGAACGCGATTCGTCAGGCTTGATTTCGATTGTTGGAGTGTCACGAATTGCTGGTGAGGTGACCAGTGATTCTGCGGGCACTGGCGTTGCGGATGTGCGTTCTCAGATTGCGTTCCTTTTGAGTCTCATGGCCTCGCTGAATATGGCGTTGGCGGTTTTCAATCTGATTCCTCTGCCGCCTCTCGATGGTGGGCACATCATCGGTGCGCTCTACGAAGGCGTGCGCGGAGGAGTGGCGCGCGTGGGAGGAAAGCCGAATCCCGGCCCTGTCGATACCGCCCGATTACTACCGCTGACCTGGGTTATGGGAGCATTGTTGGCAGTGATGAGCATTGTGCTCGTTATCGCTGACATCGTTGATCCGCTTTCATTGCGTTGAACTGGAGTTGAAATGGCTAAGGCTGTTTTTACGAACGACTATTCCGCGACTGCTCACCCGCAGATTCTTGCTGATTTGACGGCATTTGGAATGCAGAAGTTCCCCGGTTACGGAATGGATGCGATCTGCGATGAAGCTGAAAAGTTGATCCTCGACCAGTGCGGTATTCCCGGTGGAGCGGTTCGTTTCCTGGCCGGTGGAACCCTGATTAACGATCTTGCGATCGACCTGTTTTTGCGTCCGTGGCAGTCAGTGATTGCCACCACTGACGGTCATATTGCTACCCACGAAGCCGGTGCGATTGAAAACTCTGGGCACCGTGTCCACACGATTCCTTCGCATGATGGCCTGATGGACCCAGGTGAACTCGAAGCGACTCTTCTTGAATGGCGCGACGGCGGTTTGCGTGAGCACGTGAGCGCGCCGGGCCTGGTTTATATTTCCCAGCCCACGGAGCTTGGAACGTTGTATTCGCGCGAACGACTGACTGCGATTTCTGAGATCTGCCATTCCTTCGGTGTTGGTCTTTACGTTGATGGCGCGCGTTTGGGATATGCGATGGGGTCGCCAGCAAATGACGTGACCTTTGCTGACTTGGCGACGCTGACCGATGTGTTCTCCATTGGTGGCGCCAAGTGCGGAATGATGATGGGTGAAGCCCTCGTCCTGCCCGACGCGTCAAAGGCTGACTACTCACTGCGCGCGATGATGAAGATCCACGGCGGACTGGCGTCGAAGGGCTGGATCCTGGGCTCGCAGTTTCGTACGATGTTCGCCGACGGTCTGTACCTGCGCATTACGCGCGAGGCCACCCAGCGCGCTCAGCGGATTGCACGGGCATTCAAAGACGCCGGTTTTGAGATGCTGGTGGATTCTCCGACGAACCAGCTCTTCCCGATTCTTTCGCTTGAAATGGCTGAGGACGCGCGCGAGCGTTTCGCCATCGAAAAGTGGGCGCCGGTCGCCGACAGGTTGGCGGTTCGTTTCGTCATTTCGTGGTCCACCACAGATGAGGACGAGGCTGCCCTCCTTCAGTGGATTGCGACCTCGTCTGCGTGTTAATCTCGCGCTCTGTTGTTCTGCTGACCAACGTTCGTGCTCGTGGATGCGGATGCGGGGTCGTAGAGTTCTTCCAGCTTGTCGTTCAGCTCAGCGATGAGAGGGGAGTGAAGTAACTGGCGCGTTTGAACGTGCCTGCGCACCGTTGCGTGCGCCCGGGATCACCCCCCAGTCGCTTCCGAGTTACCCTGTATCAACACCGATAACGGATGCCCGGTGTGAAATGAAAGTGCGGGTTTCCATGTTTCTCCCATGAATTCGAGTCCTTTAGTTTTTAAATGCAGAGACTCAATTATGGCAGTGACATATCTTCATTAACCTTTCCCACACCTTTGCGCTAAGACGAAACAGTCGAAGTGGGAGATAATGAGCGCGTGAGTGAAATATCTTTAGGCATGCCCGCAGTAAAGACGTCTCCGTTCCCGCGTAAGAAGACGCGGTCGATCATGGTTGGAGATGTTCGCGTTGGTGGTGGTGCCCCCGTTTCCGTCCAGTCGATGACCACAACGAAAACCCACGACATCGGCGCAACTTTGCAGCAGATTGCAGAGCTCACCGCAGCAGGGTGCGACATCGTTCGTGTTGCGTGCCCGACGGATAAGGACGCTGAAGCGCTTGCGATCATCGCACAGCAATCGCGTATCCCCGTTATCGCGGATATTCACTTCAACCCGAAGTACGTGTTTGCAGCCATTGATGCGGGCTGTGGAGCTGTCCGCGTGAACCCCGGTAACATCCGCAAGTTCGACGACCAGGTGAAAGAAATCTGTAAAGCGGCATCCGACGCCGGTGTTTCTTTGCGCATTGGCGTGAATGCTGGTTCGCTGGATCCTCGTCTGTTGAAGAAGTACGGCAAGGCGACTCCCGAGGCCCTCGTTGAATCGGCAGTCTGGGAAGCGTCACTGTTCGAAGAAAATGACTTCCACGACTTCAAGATTTCCGTGAAGCACCATGATGTTCTCACCATGGTCGAGGCATACCGCCAGCTGTCAGAAAAGGGCGACTGGCCACTGCACCTCGGTGTGACCGAAGCCGGTCCCGCATTTCAGGGCACCATCAAGTCGGTGTCCGCATTCTCGGTTCTTCTTTCAGAAGGCATTGGTGACACGATCCGCGTGTCCTTGTCTGCGCCTCCGGTCGAGGAAGTCAAGGTTGGCACCAAGCTTCTTGAATACATGGGGCTTCGTGATCGTACTCTTGAAATCGTTTCGTGCCCGTCGTGTGGTCGCGCGCAGGTTGACGTGTGGACCTTGGCAGAAAACGTCACCGAAGGTCTTAAGGATCTGAGTGTTCCGTTGCGTGTTGCCGTCATGGGGTGCGTCGTTAACGGACCTGGTGAAGCTCGCGAAGCCGACCTTGGTGTCGCATCGGGCAACGGCAAGGGCCAGATCTTCATTCGCGGGGAAGTTGTTGACACCGTTCCCGAAGATCAGATCGTTGACACTCTGATTGCTCACGCAAACGCGCTAGCTGAAGAAATGGGTCTGACTGAGGGTGATGGTCAGGTCGAAGTTATTCCCGTCGGTCGCTAAGAAAAGGACTTGAGAGAATGAAGAAATCACGTGTCTTCGGTCTGGGAGTGCTCGCAACCGGCGCCTCACTGTACGCCACCGGTTTCCCGAAGCGTCTGGGTCTGACCGCTTCAGAAGCCTTGATTTCACTTCCCGGTGATCTTCTTGTGCCCCGCGCTGACGTTCAGGTTGATCGAGCAGTTCGAATTAATGCTCCGGCTTCTACTGTCTGGACGATCATCGAGACTGCTCTTGAAGACGAGTCCTTGGTAAAGGCCAAAGAGGAAGAATCGTGCATCATCCTGAATGCTCCCAAGCCTGGAACCGAGGGTGAAGAAATCGATCAGATGGGAACGTGCGTTCTTGCCCTGCTCGACTTGGGTAATGGTCGCACAATGCTCCATATGCGCGAACGTCACACCAGCGACGGAACCAACACTGACAAGGCAAAGCTCTACGGATTACTTTCCCTTGAAACCTACGGGGCGATGATGATGCTTCGCGACATCCGCAAGGCAGCTGAGTCCATCTAACGTTCTGAATCAGACACGTGGCGTCTCCGACGGTTACACTAAAGAAACCGTCGTGGCTCGCCAAAGTCGTTTGTGCTAGACGTTTGGTCCAAAGGAGGACATATGGCACCGTGGGGTGGCGTAGCGATGCTCGTAGTAACTGGCCTTGCCATCATTGTTGGCTGGGGCTGGGTATGGGCTGGTCTTACTCGTCGTACACGCGTCGTTGCCATGGAACGATTGTTCCCGTATAGCCCCACTCCAGTTATTCCTCAGATCCAAGCGATCATTTGGCCGGTTGTGCCCGTTGTTGGGTGCCTGTGGATCGCAGTCGGTGCCTACAGTGCTCAGACCATCATCGGCCACGAGACACTGTTCGAACGCACTATCGTCATCTTCCTTTTTGCATTGGTTGCCTTGATCGCTGCCTGGATTATGTTCGGACAGAGCCTGCCAACATGGATGTACCCCGGCTGGCGAGCAGAGCACTATTACCGAACACACCCTAAAGTCGCCGAAAAGGAACTCAATGCTCGTGCGGCTAGGCGCTTCGTGGGCGTTAGAGCCTGAACGCCAAAGTGTGAGAAAAGAGGAGCTCGCCCTCGTCGATGACCTCAAGGTGCACACCACTGACGTGGTGCACTAATCTTGAAGGCGTGCTGAGAACTCTATCGTCATACTTTGTGCGCACTTTGCGCGAAGACCCAGCTGACGCTGAGGTCGATTCCCACAAGCTCCTTGTTCGCGCCGGCTACATCCGACGCACTGCCCCCGGTATCTACACGTGGTTGCCTCTTGGTCTGCGCGTCCTGCGCAAGGTCGAAGACATCGTCCGTGAAGAAATGGACCGCATGGGCGCTCAGGAAGTTCACTTCCCAGGTCTGATCCCGGCAGAGCCCTATAAGGCAACGAACCGTTGGGAAGAATACGGTCCGACGCTGTTCAAGCTGAACGACCGCAAGGCGGGGGATTACCTGCTGGCTCCCACCCACGAGGAAATGTTCACCCTACTGGTGAAAGACATGTATTCCTCGTACAAGGATCTGCCGACCACCCTGTACCAGATTCAGACGAAGTATCGCGACGAAGCTCGTCCGCGTGCAGGTCTGATTCGAGGTCGCGAATTCGTCATGAAGGATGCCTATTCCTTCGACCTTACCGACGAGGGCCTGGACGCTTCCTACAATGCGCAGCGCGAGACCTACCAGCGGATCTTCAACCGCCTTGGTCTTGAGTTCGTCATCGTGTCCGCAATGTCGGGTGCCATGGGTGGTTCGCGCTCGGAAGAATTCCTGCACCCCAGCCCGATCGGCGAAGACACCTTCGTTCGTTCACCCGGTGGCTATGCAGCAAACGCTGAGGCAGTGACGACGCCGGCACCGGCTCCGGTCGATGCGTCCAACGTGGGCCCGGCTCGCGTTGTTCCGACCCCGGATTGTCCGACCATTGAGTCCCTCGTTGATCTGCTGAACGCGGAATACCCGCGTGAAGATGGCCGTGCATGGACCTCAGCTGATACGTTGAAGAACGTTGTCGTCGTTTTGATCCAGCCTGATGGCTCGCGTGAGCTGCTCGTCGTTGGCCTGCCCGGCGACCGTGAGGTCGACATGAAGCGCCTCGAAGCAGCTGTCGCACCCGCCGAAGTTGAAATGGCAACTGACAAGGACTTCGAGGATCACCCCGAACTGGTCCGCGGTTACATTGGCCCGCAGGTGATCGGGCCGAACGCGCCGGCACGTACAACCGACGAAGATGGGAACCCGACCGGTTCCGTCCGCTACCTTGTAGATCCTCGCGTCGTTGAGGGCACCACCTGGGTGACCGGCGCAAACCAGGATCGTCACCACGTGATCGACCTGGTTATGGGACGCGACTTCGCAGTCGACGGCACCATCGAGGCCGCCGAGGTCCGCGAAGGCGACCAGGCGCCCGACGGTTCCGGTCCGCTTCACCTCGAACGAGGCATCGAAATTGGCCACATTTTCCAGCTTGGTCGCAAGTATGCGAAGGCTCTGGGTCTGATGGTTCTCGACGAGAACGGCAAGTCCCAGGTTGTCACCATGGGCTCGTACGGCATCGGCGTTTCCCGCGTGCTCGCAGCGCTCGCTGAGTCGAACCACGACGATAAGGGTCTGGCGTGGCCCGCTCAGATTGCACCGTTCGACGTGCACGTTCTGGCAACCGGTAAGGGCGATGAACTCTTCGACACGGCCAAGGGCCTCGCTGAAGAACTCGAAGCCACTGGCATGGACGTCCTCTACGATGATCGTCGCAAGGTCTCGGCTGGCGTCAAGTTCGCTGACGCCGAGCTCATCGGTATTCCGCTGGCTCTGGTTATTGGTCGTGGCCTGAAGGACGGTCTGGTCGAGGTTCGTCAGCGCGCCACCGGTGAAAAGACTGAAATGCCACTCGCGCAGGCCGTTGAAGCTCTGAAGGCTGCTCACGCTGAGATTCTTGGAGGCAAATGATGGCAATCCGCGATATTCGTATCATCGGCGATCCGATTCTGCGCACCCAGTGCGAACCGATCACGGATATTGATGCTTCGGTGAAACTGCTGGTTGAGGATTTGCTTGAAGGCGTTGACATGGAAGGTCGCGCAGGTCTTGCCGCCAACCAGATCGGTATCGGTCTTCGTGCGTTCTCGTGGAACATTGACGGCGAAATCGGCTACGTCCTCAACCCGAAGATTGTGGAAATGTCAGCCGACGAATTCCAAGACGGTGATGAAGGATGCCTGTCAGTTCCTGATCTCTGGTATCCGACTGAACGCGCGTGGTATGCGCGCGTCGAAGGCATCAACCTGGACGGTAAGAGGATCGTTGTTGAAGGTGAAGAGCTGATGGCTCGTTGCCTGCAGCACGAGTGCGATCACTTGGATGGCATGATCTACATTGATCGCCTGGATCGTAAGACTCGTAAGAAGGCTTTGAGGGACATTCGTAACTCACACTTCTGATCCAGTCGTTGCAACGCCGTCGCACCCTCTTGCTATACGGTGCGACGGCGTTTACAGTTGAATTACACCGTTGTGAGATGTGGCAGTGGGTAGTTGAGGGCGTAGGGGAAGACGATCCTCAAAGACTATGGAGGTCACATTGAGAGGGACATACACCCGCGGTGTACTTTTCGTGCATTCAACACCGCCCGCACTGTGCCCACATATCGAATGGGCAGTCGGTACGGCTCTCGGTCAAGATGTGCGTCTTCAGTGGACCGCGCAAGACGCTGCTCCCGGCATGGTGCGTTGCGAGTTTTCGTGGGTTGGACCGGTCGACTCTGGTGCGCGCCTCGCCTCAGCTCTGCGTGGCTGGGAACACCTGCGCTACGAGGTCACCGAAGAAGCCACAGCTTCCACGGATGGTGGTCGCTGGGCTCATACTCCATCACTTGGCATCTTCCACTCGCAGATGGACACTGTCGGAAACGTCGTCGTTCCTGAAGACCGTATTCGTGCCGCCATTGAGAGCGCCACGAATTACGAGGAATTGCGCGAACGCCTTGATCTTGCCCTCGGACAAGCGTGGGACGATGAGCTGGAATCCTTCCGCCACGCCGGTGCCGGCGCACCGGTTCGCTATCTGAATTCCAAGGTCGGCTAACCGGTGGGTTCGATCGCTGATCTGCTTGGGTACACGCTCAACGCTGAAGGGGAGAAGTCCGATATCTCCCCTGAAACGGGAGGAGCGATCAATGAAGCGGGGGAGGCCTCGTCCCCTAAAACTGAGCACGCGCGCGAGGTGGCGATGGACGCCATCTTGGAATTTGTCGACCTTGCCCCCGAAGATGCGCGCGGCGACCTGACGCTGAAAAATGATCTGGATATCGATACGTTGGTCAGATACGCGATCGTTGCACGCATTGAACACGAGTTGAAGCTATCGATTCGAGATACCGAGGTTGATGCGTGGGAGACATTGGACGATGTGCTGTCCGATGTTGCGGGGCGTGTGTAGGTGAAACCGCGTTCTCGAACCGTCTTTTCATCTTCTTTCACTTCGGTCAAGAAAAGGTGATGAGACGGTTTTTCTTTTGTGTAGTTTCGGCAAGTCGTGGACTTTCGTCCTAGATTTACGTCACTATAGATAGCACAACACAGTAGTGAAGCTGACCATGCTCACAAGCATCGCTCAGCACACGTAGCCACAGACGAAGGAGTCGCAGGTGAGGGCAATGAAGCGTATCGAGGAAGACCTCTTGGGCGCACGAGAAGTTCCGCTTGAGGTCTACTGGGGTATTCACACGCTCCGCGCAATCGAGAACTATCAGATCTCCGGTACGACAATCGCTGAGGAACCTGAATTTGTCCGTGGCATGGTTGCCGTCAAAAAAGCGTCAGCAATGGCGAACCGGAAGCTGGGGACACTGAGCGACACAATCGCCGATGCGATTATTTGGGCGTGCGACGAAATCCTGGAAGATGGGCGCTGTCTGGATCAGTTCCCGATTGACGTGTTCCAAGGTGGCGCGGGTACCAGCGTCAATATGAATACAAACGAAGTTGTCGCTAACCTTGCCCTCGAACACCTAGGGTACGCGAAGGGACGCTACGCACACGTCAACCCGAACGACCACGTCAACAAGTCTCAGTCGACAAATGACGCCTATCCCACCGGCTTCCGCTTGGGCTTGTACAAGAAGGTCGACGATCTGGTGGATGAACTCGAACGTTTGATCGAATCTTTCGCATCGAAGGGCTTGCAGTTCCACGACGTCATCAAGATGGGGCGCACTCAGCTACAGGATGCCGTCCCGATGAGCTTGGGCAAAGAGTTTGAAGCATTCAGTGTGCTCTTGGATGAAGAGATCCCGCGTCTACGTAACAATTCGGCGCTACTGCTGGAAGTAAACCTTGGCGCAACCGCTATTGGCACTGGCCTGAACACTCCTGACGGATATCAGGACACCGTCGTTCACTGCCTGCGTGAGGTCACGGGGCTGCCGATCAGGGGAGCGGACAACCTGCTGGAAGCAACCTCCGATACTGGCGCCTACGTGTCGATGCACGCCTCCATTAAACGTCTTGCGGTTAAACTATCGAAGATCTGCAATGACCTGCGACTTCTGTCGTCTGGACCTCGTGCGGGCTTGGGTGAAATTCGCCTGCCTGAACGCGCTGCCGGATCGTCGATTATGCCGGCGAAGGTGAATCCGGTGATCCCGGAGGTCGTGAACCAGGTGTGCTTCAAGGTGATGGGCAACGATGTGGCACTGACTTTCGCGGCTGAAGCTGGCCAGTTGCAACTGAACGTCATGGAGCCGGTAATCGGCCAGACTCTGTTCGAGTCCATCAACCTGCTGGCGAACGCGATACGGACCCTGCGTGAGCTCTGCGTCATCGGCATCGAGGCAAACGAGGATGTCTGTCGTAACAATGTCCTGAACTCGATTGGTATTGTCACCTACCTGAACGAGGTGATCGGGCACGCGAACGGTGACGCGGTTGGTCGCGAGTGTGCGCGTAGTGGCCGCAACGTTCGCGAGGTTGTTCTTGAAATGGGACTTCTGGACGAGGCTGCGCTGGATGAACTGCTCAGCGTTGAAAACCTGTTGCGCCCAAAGTACCGCGACATGAGCTACTACTCGGGTGGCGACCCGTCGGTCGTGGAATTGGAAGACGAAGAGTAACCGTTCATATGGCGTCGCACGCTCGGCGCATAAAAAACTGCTGGGACACTCGGGTGAGCATCCCAGCAGTTTTCGTTTGTCTTATTGACGAGGCCTGACGCGGCGACTGAGCGCCGCGTCAGGGCAGTTCGTCTCAGTGTGCCTGGTCTGCAACAGAATCGATTCCGCAGTTGAACAGGTCGTAGCGCGTAATTGCCTGAGTAACGACGCTACGATCGATCTTGCCCTGATCGGCGAGAGTCTGCAGGGTGCGAACGACCAGCGACTCAGCGTCGATGTGGAAGAAACGACGTGCTGCACGGCGGGTGTCGGAAATACCGAAGCCGTCGGCACCGAGCACACGGTACTCGCCGGGCACCCACTGGCGGATCAAATCCTGGGTCAGCGTGTCGAAGTCGGAGGTTGCGATGAACGGACCTTCGCAACCGGCCAGTTTCTGCGTGAGGTATGCGGTGCGCGGTGCTTCCTCCGGGTGGAGGAAGTTGTGCTCGTCGGCATCCAGGCCGTCGCGGCGCAGTTCGTTCCACGAGGTCACTGACCACACGGCTGCGTCAACGCCCCAGTCTTCAGCAAGCATACGCTTGGCGTCACGTGCCCACGGCACACCCACGCCGGAAGCGAGTAGCTGGACCTTGTGGCCTTGGCCTGAGTGATCCTCGACCTTGTAGATACCCTTCTTGATACCTTCAACGTCAACGTTCTGAGGCTCTGCAGGCTGGTGAATCGGCTCGTTGTAGACGGTGATGTAGTACATGACGTTCGGGTCACGACCATCGTTCTCACCGTACATGCGTGCCAGGCCGTCCTCCATGATGTAACGGAGTTCGTAGGCGTATGCCGGGTCGTAGGAGACGAACGCGCGGTTGGTGGAAGCTAGAACCTGTGAGTTGCCATCCATGTGCTGCAGGCCTTCGCCGGCGAGCGTGGTACGACCAGCGGTTGCACCGATGACGAAGCCCTTCGCCATTTGGTCGCCGGCAGCCCAGAACTGGTCGCCGGTGCGCTGGAAACCGAACATCGAGTAGAAGATGTAAACGGGAACCATCGGCAGGTTGTGGGTCGCGTATGCGGTGCCAACAGCCTGGAAGGCCGCGGCGGAGCCAGCCTCGGTGATGCCCGTGTGGAGAACCTGACCCTGCTCGGATTCCTTGTAGGAGAGCATCATGTCAGCGTCAACGGCCGTGTAGTTCTGGCCGTGCGTGTTGAAGATCTTTGCGGACGGGAAGATGGCGTCGAGGCCGAAGGTACGGGCTTCGTCAGGAATGATCGGGACGAAGTAACGGCCAACCTGCTTGTCCTTGAAGAGGTCCTTCAAGAGGCGAACGAGTGCCATGGTTGTTGCGACCTCGAGTGGGCCGGAGCCCTTCGACAGGCCTTCGAACGGCTTGGTCGGCAACGGTGGTAGTTTCGGCTGACGGTCGTCGCGACGTTCGGGAACCCAACCGCCAAGCTTCTCGCGACGCTCCTTCATGTACAGGAGTGCCGGATCGTCCTCAGACGGCTTGTAGTACGGAGGCATGTAGGGATCGCGTTCGAGCTCTGCGTCCGTGATCGGAATCTGTAGACGATCTCGTAGCTGCTTCGCATCTTCTAGCGTCAGCTTCTTCATCTGGTGGGTCGAGTTACGACCTGCGAAGTGAGAACCAAGAGCATAGCCTTTAATGGTGTGCGCCAGAATGACGGTCGGCTGGCCGGTGTGCTCCATCGCTGCCTTGTAAGCGGCGTAGACCTTGCGGTAGTCGTGGCCACCGCGCTGCAGTGCCCAAATCTGGTCGTCGGTCCAGTTCTGAACCATGGCCTTGGTGCGCGGGTCGCGACCGAAGAAGTGCTCGCGAACGTATGCGCCGTCGTTGGCCTTGAATGTCTGGTAGTCGCCGTCGAGCGTGTCGTTCATGACGTGGACAAGAGCGTCGTCCTTGTCGGAGGCGAGCAACTGATCCCAGCCACGGCCCCAGATGACCTTGATGACGTTCCAGCCGGCGCCTTTGAAGAAGGCTTCCAGTTCCTGGATGATCTTGCCGTTACCACGGACCGGACCGTCGAGGCGCTGCAGGTTGCAGTTGACGACGAAGGTCAGGTTGTCGAGGCCCTGCTGGGCAGCAAGCTGGAGCATGCCACGCGATTCGGGTTCGTCCATTTCACCGTCCCCGATGAATGCCCAGGTGTGCTGTTGCGACGTGTCCTTGATGCCACGCAGGTGCAGGTAGCGGTCGAACCATGCCTGGTAGATGGCTTCTGCTGGGCCGAGGCCCAGCGAAACGGTCGGGAACTCCCAGAAGTCGGGGAGCTGGCGCGGGTGCGGGTATGAGGGCAGACCATGTTCGGTCGATGCCTGCTGACGGAAGCCGTCCATTTCCTCTTCGGAAAGGCGACCTTCGACGAACGCACGTGCGTAGGGGCCAGGGGAGGCATGGCCCTGGAAGAAGACATGGTCGCCACCGCCCGGGTGATCCTTACCGCGGAAGAAGTGGTTTAAACCAACTTCGTACAGGGTGGCAACGGATGCGTAGGACGAGATGTGTCCGCCGACCTTGACGCCGGGGCGCTGTGCGCGCGTCACTTGGACGGCTGCGTTCCAGCGGATCCAACGGCGGTACTGGCGCTCCATGGCCTCGTCACCGGGGAAGTAGGGCTCTTCGTGCACCGGGATGGTGTTGACGTAAGGAGTCGTGTATTCCTGCGGAACATGGACGCCCTGGTGGCGTGCCTGATCCAGCATGTGAAGCAGGATGTAGCGGGCGCGCGGACCACCCTTTTCGTCGATCAATCCGGACAGCGACTCAATCCATTCGGCGGTCTCTGCCGGATCGTTGTCCGGAACCTGGCTAATCAGGCCGTTAACAACGGGATGGTTTTCGCTCAAGTGACTCACGAATCCCCTCTGGTATTGCTTAGCTTTTACGGTGGTGCACGGCTTCGTGCGCTCGTTCCTATTGTCCACTGTTTGTGCCCTTCATGCGACCTTTACAGGGACTTCTGACCCATGAGTAATGCCTCATTATTTCAAGGTGTGCAATCGGGAACATGTGCCCGACCTTTCCGCTAGTCTTCACGGCGTGGACAAATGGAGTTTCAGCAGTGATGTGCAATACGATAAAAGGGTGTTACATACTTCAGCGCTCCGTGCGCTCACGCCGAAGGGTGGTTGTTCATCATGGCGGTGAGCCTCGGTTTCACACTGGGACAGATTGTTCAAGAGTTTTACGTCGACGATGACGCTGACCAGCAGATTCGCGTCTCCATTGAATCCGAGACGGGTGAACAGCTCGTCGACGAGGACTACGGAGATGTCGTTGACGGTGCCATCGTGTGGTGGCGTGCAGATGATGCTGAAGAAGACGATCTTGCCGACCTTCTGGTTGATGCTCTGTCGAACCTTGATGACGGTGGTCTGATCTGGGTCTTCATCCCGAAGCCGGGTCGTGCTGGAACCGTTCCTGTTGCTGACGTTGAAGAAGCTGCGAAGGTGGCGGGACTGCATTCCACGTCCGCTGCCTCGGTTGGTGATGACTGGGCGGGTATTCGTTTGACGGCTCGTCCTCGAGGTCGTTGATTTAGTCTCAAAGAGCCACTGGGATTCGCGCGAGAAACGCAAGCCCAGTATGCTTGCGACTGTTCCCGCGCGCGTGCGGGTAACGGGCCTGTAGCTCAGTTGGTCAGAGCGCTGCGTTTACACCGCAGATGTCGTCGGTTCGAATCCGGCCGGGCCCACTTTTGGTACCCACGTGTTTTTCCTTTGCGTTTTGTCGCCGAGAATCCCGCGCGAACCTCGTGAATAACCCCTCAAGGTCAGCGCTTGTAAATCAGCCAGTTCAGGATCAGAGCGTTGAAAACTCCCAGTATCAGCGCGAAGACTCAATCAACCGGGGAGACACAAACGAGGCGACCCCGCGGGCGTCCAGCCACGCCCAAGTCTCTTTGTAGAGCTCGCCGGCCAGCAACGGCTGCCCATCACGCTGGGGCGCACCTTGAATTCACGCCCTATCTCTGCCGCACTCTCATCGGCCACGCCACCGCAAAGATCCACGGCACTATCGAATTCACCTTCAGAGACGGCAGCGAAGTCAAGACTCAAGCTCGCTGATTTTCCGCTTAATCACCTCAACCAACTTCTTCAAGTTGTTATCAGAAAGAGGAAGCATAAATTCGGTTCTAGCGTCAGCCCAGGCTTGCACCCACTCATCAATACTTACGCCACGCGTGGGGAACTTCGCTGGATCTGTTCCGTCGGTAGTAACTCGCAATCCTATGCGATCTACCAGAATATGCACATTGTTGGTATTTGCATCGCGATCGAAAGTCTGTAAAGAAATATAAACCTGTGCATCGCCACGGCGTGCCGTGATGTATTTCCACGATCCCAGATTAAATTGGGGCTCAAACGTACCGCCACCCTTGTAGTTATACACGCCTTGCCGACCTTCTACTTCGTCAAGTTTGGCGTCTTTAAGGGCCTCGACTATTTTTGACCGCTGTGCATTGCGAGCATCCTGGTATTTTCGTCGCAAAAGATCGAACTCTTCCTCTTCTGAGAGCTCGTTGACCTGCGATTTTCTCATAATGAACCCTTGCCTCCTATTTTGAACCCGCTAAGCCGCGAGTGCCAGACACTCGCTATTTTGTATCCAATCCGAGCAGTAAGTTTCATATGCGCCGTTCCCTTTGGTTTTCTCACCAACGTTAGGCGCGCAAGCAGTTCAGGAACGTCCTGCGGGGTGAAGAATTCGCCCCCCGACTTACCTGCTGAAGACGCCTACATCGTCATCAAGAACTCGTAAGCATCACCGAACATGCAACGGAATAAGAGCTGAAATCGTCGGGAAGTTGAACGTAGTCAAAATCAGGATCCGTTTCGCGCTCCAGCCGATTCACGTGTTGAACAAAACGCTCGGAAATGGAGAGGTAAAACAGCGTGCCTAGAACGTACTGCTTGAAATCCCAACCATCTACAGAGCCACGAAGATCATTTGCAATACGCCAGATAGTCCTCTGTAGCTCTTGTCTTTGAGCGTCACTACCCACAAATAAACTCCCGATACCACAAACCAGTTTTAACGTCGCAACGGGCCACTTTCATAAGGATAACGGGGAGTAGGACAAAGTTTGTGCGCAAGATGCTGTAAAGCAGTTTGGGTGGCCGCGCCCTTTTGAAATACCCCTTAAAGTCAACGCGCAGGAGCGGGCGGAACCGGCCTGCTCCTGCGCGAATTGGCGTGATGTACTTAGTTCGCTGGCGGCCGGCTCATCATGTAAAGCACCATTTTTGCTTTGGTTAGTGCCTTAACCGCGTGCGGTAGGCGCGTAGAAAAATGCACCATTCCGCCCGGACGCAACGTCACCGTTTTAGCGTCCCCACTGATTTCGAGTTCACCTTCAAGGGCTTGAACTATCACCGGCATCGCGGCAGTGTGCTCGGATAGTTCTTCTCCCTCGTCGAACGAGAACAACACCACGTTCACGCCCTCAGCGCGCATTACTGTTGTAGAAGTCGTTGAGTTCGCACAATACTCAACATGCTGCGCAAGGTTGTCAATAAACCCCAGTGCGCCGGCTGGTGCTGGTTTGAGTTCAGTCATCGTCGGATCTCCTTTTCTTCCAGGTTAGTGGCAGGTTTGCGCGCGATGATAGCGATGCCGGTCAAATTATCGCGGTATTCGTTGAACGTCGCGCGCATATCCAACACGCGGCGACGCAACTCCTTATCACGCGCAACATTACGCAAAATCCGCACAACTCCGCCCACACCCTCGTCGGCAAGGTTGCGGCGCGGGGACAGTAAAGCCATCGGCTCATACCCCACCCACTCGATACAAAAACCAGCCTGTTCTAACAATCCGCACCATTCGCCGCGAGTAAGGGGGCGAGCATTGACCCTAATCGTGCGGGCTAGGCGCCGACGCAACTGGTCCGCCAGCTCCGCGCCAATACTGTCAGGAGTGAGTCCAAGCTCGTGGATCGCATAGCAACCGCCCGGCTCAAGCAGTCGGAACGCTTCGGCGATGATCTCTCGCTTGCCTTTATCGCCTTGCATGGTCAGCATCGCTTCACCAACCACAACCTGAGTCGATTCGGATTCAAGACCGGTGGATTGCGCATTAGCATTCACAACCCTGCCCCTCGGACCCACCACAGCCTGCACTCGTGCGACGGCATCGGGATCTTGATCCACGCCCGTATAGGAGGCGATTCCTCGATCAAGCATGAGCGTGGCCGTACGTCCCAATCCCGGAGCGAATTCCAGCACTTTCTTGCCAGATAGATCGGCCGCATCCAACATTCGATTCGTTAGTTTCAATCCGCCCGGACGTAAAACTCGCTTGCCGGCCCGGGCAAGCACCCAATGGCCTGCCGCAACACTAGTTGACCGGTCACTCTGTGGAAGGCGGGGTTCACTCTTATTTGTGTCCATGACACAACAGTACTAGAAGTGCTTAAGTATGCCTAACCTAAGTTTTGCGTTCGTGCTGTTAGTGAGGATTGTGTGGACTCGCGTATACGAGGCTGGTCTATCCGAGCTCTAGGCGAGCCAGTTCTTATTACGAGTCATCACCGTATTGGAAAGCTTCGCGTTGCACGGGCAGTAGGACAAAGATCGTGCGCAACATGCTTTAAATGAGTTTGGCCGGCCACTTCACCTGAAATGGCCGGCCAAACTGTTACGGGCTATGCGCTGCCTGGTTTGTTTGGCTACGCATTAAGTGTTGCTATGCCCGGTTGCGCCTAAGCACCAGTACGCCAGCACCAAGCAGGCCAAGTGCGAGGGCAATAGTGGAGCCAATCTCAGCACCAGTGCGTGGCATCGGTTTGCGTGGCTTCTCCGGTGTAGGCGGGGTGGGCTCAGGGGGGTGTCGGTTGGCGGGTTCTGCACGTTAGTGATGGTGAAACCATCCTTCGC
>NZ_JAQEVQ010000012.1:0-1841 GCF_027694595.1 Pauljensenia sp. OF14-1SRA
AGACAACTAATGAGCGACAACTTCTCCTTCCTAGAAAAAGATTTTCCCTCCCTAGCAAACTTTGGGCATTTGGCTGTCGAGTGAAACAAACTTGAAATTGTTGAGGATAAGGTTTTATGAATAATAAATATGAAAGCGTAAGAAAATTTTTATTATATCCAGATAATATTGATGACCTTTGGGAAAGTAATGATTTAATTTGGATTGATTGGAGAGAAGAAGACGAATCTGTAATCAATTACTTTAATAGTGAAATAGGAAATCTTATAGAAGTAGATTTTATAAATAATAATAAAAAATATGGTGATGACATAAAATTAAAATACAGAGCTAAAGAAATAGTTGTTCCTTATATGGATAATATGGATAGGGATACAACTATAAAGTATTTCAACGAAATCATAAAGGAAGATTTTGAAATAAGATGGTTTGTTGAAAGTCTTGGTGATGATACTTTAGCGTTTTGCATTTTACCGAATAATTTATGGAGTAGTTTAGAAAATGAGTTTAGTAAAGAGGTTGTAGATTATTATTTTATGACAATTAGTTTGGAATCCGTAATGTTCGATTTAGATGTTGATTCTGTTTTTGATTTGATTTCGCTTAGAAAAGCTAAAAATAAAGTACCTTTTGTAGAATTACTAAAAAAGCTAAAGTAGATAAATAAAAATTAGAAGTTGTAGAGGGAATAGTGTGTCAACACCAAATATAATTTATTCTAATAAAAATGCAACCAACTATAGCTTCCTTTATTTTTTACATGAAGAAGATAGATTTGACGAGAAGTCTTTTTATGACCTATATGCTTATGTTAGTAAATTGGAAAGTATAACTCTTGCAGAATTAAGAGATTTATATTTTATTCAAAATCAAGTAATGAGGCATATTGTTTACCACTTTGATCAAAATGATATGAGTGAAATTTTAAACTTTCCGACTGAATACTGGAAGTATATTGACCTTTTAGATCATGCTATAAATAATATTTGTTCTATTGTTATATAGTCAACTCCCAGTTTATTGAATTTGGCAAGGTATAGGTTTCTATGAGATGAAAAATATAGATATTTTCGTACATGAAAAATATAACAAAGCTGATTACGAAAAGGTAGCAGAACATATCTATAAAACGTATGACGATTTTATGAAAAGTGATTGCTTTGTTACTTCATTAAAATTTGTTCAAGAACCAGAATTAGGAGAAGGAGATAGTCCGAGGAATATTTCCCAATATCCATTGGAAGATGTTTTAGAAAAATTTTATGTGGCGATTCAGGATTTTTATGAAGATTTGAATTATACCAGTGATGAGACTTGTTATTTGGAATTTTCGGCTTCAAATATGGAAGATATACAGAAACTACTTGGAATCGTAAATAAGCATGTATACAATAAGGAAGATGGGGATTATGTAGAGCTGGTAATTGAATAGTGTATTAAAATAATTACGATATAATTTCACGGGTTCTGATAGTAAATGTACAGATGATGATTGGGTTTGGTGTGCGGGCGAAGTAGTAAAAGCTGTCGACTTTATTCGTCCAAGCAAACAAGCTGGAGCTGACTGGGAGTCTCTACAGATTAAAAACCGCGACAATTCAGAAAACTCGTCCAGTTCAGCTATCCGTAATGGCACCGACATCAAAAAGTGATACAGAACAGTGTCTAAAACGGGCAGTACGAGGTGGGAAAAATTCCCAGTTGACGCAGATGGCGAAAAGCTTGATGAAGCGGATTTTCAGAACTTTGTGAAAGAGTACCTGATGAGCTTGCGCTAAATCTATTGGTGGTCGTATAACGGCTCAGCACGCTTGCCATTTTGGAAACGACATTTTCGCAAA
>NZ_JAQEVQ010000012.1:1851-71279 GCF_027694595.1 Pauljensenia sp. OF14-1SRA
CAGCACGCTTGCCATTTTGGAAACGACATTTTCGCAAAAGCCTAACCATTTCGCAAAAGTGGGGTTTGCGCGCATAGATGCGCGCAAGGTTTTCGGCTTTTTCGGGTAAGTGTTTTCAGGCGTTAAATTC
Organism: Pauljensenia sp. OF14-1SRA; assembly: GCF_027694595.1. Classification (NCBI taxonomy): domain Bacteria; kingdom Bacillati; phylum Actinomycetota; class Actinomycetes; order Actinomycetales; family Actinomycetaceae; genus Pauljensenia; species Pauljensenia sp. OF14-1SRA. The sequence continues at coordinate 1,982 of NZ_JAQEVQ010000012.1, forward strand.
GGCGCTGACACAAGGCGCGTTAGAGCAAGTATAGAATCCCCACTTTGGCTTGATAACAAGGGAAAACAGGCATATTTGCTTAGTCTCCATAACCCTCACCTTTGTATCAATACCAGCAATCCCGTAACAACCACCCGGACTGCTTCGCAGTCCGGGTTTTGTTTTGGCTGGGAGTCAGCGATACTTGCCCTTCGAAATCGCGGGGAGAGTAAGGAGTTCTTGCGCAACTTCCGCGGTAGTAACAAGAGCAGTTGGGATCCCTGAACGACACACGGCGTGGATTGCTTCTGTCTTTTGTGTTCCGCCAGCAACCATCAGGACGTTAGGGACCTTCAAGATTTGCTCGACGGTTATGGAAATACGGCGATCGTTCAGGGGGAGATTGAGGTAGTTGCCGTCGGCATCAAAGAAAACGCCACTGGAATCGGCCACCGCACCACGCTGATCCAAGACTTCAATGTCGCTCTGAGGAAGCAATTGCTCAAGCTGGGTAACGCGCGAATCCCAAGCGCCGACAGATAAGACTGCGATGTCAATGTCATCGAAGAGCTCAAGGATGCGAGCAACAGCTGGTTCTTTCCTCTGAACCTTCGCCGTTTCAGCTGAAGAACTGAACAGGGGAGCGATAAGCATTCGCCCTTCAACGCCAGATTGCTGACTGATCTGTCCGATCAAAGTGATTGGAGACTTTGAAGGATCGTCACCAATTACTCCTGTAATTTGAACAAACTCTGATGGGGGAAGAGGCCCAAGATAACGGGCGATAGGCATCAAAGTACGACCCCAAGAAAAACCGATGCGGTCGTTCGGTCGAATATTTGTGGAGAGATACTTGGCTGCTTGACGCGCCAGAGTATCTCTTTCGGTTACAACATTTCGGTTAGCTTCAACAAGACAGACATGGTCAAGATGGAGATGGCGAGCAAGAAGCTGAGCTAGATCATCAATGTTGACGCCAACGTTTGAGATTTCGATTCTGACCATGCCAATGGCGCGGGCTTTTTCGAGCAGGCGGGCAACGCGAAAACGCGAAATGCCAAACTCATTTCCGATCTGCATTTTACTGACATCGTCAAAGTAGAAGCGGCGCGCGATTGCTGTAGGCGGTGGTGCACGATCGGCTGCCTATACGCAGATCATCGCTGATCTGCTGGGGCGGCCTATCGATGTGATTCGTGAGCCTGAAGCGACAGCACGAGGGGCCTGTATTCAAGCGTTGTCTGCGATTACGACGGGTGACGTGGTCATCGTGGCGCGTGATCAACAGCCGTCAGTTTTGGCAACGGTGAATCCTCAGGGGCACCTGTCTTGGGATGAAGTCCGCGATCGCTACATTTCAGTGTGTGACTACGCGGCTTCAACCGCGCATCTGCGTTCTTGATCAGATGTTTTGAAGCCTTACGCTTCGCCAAAGCAGATCTTTATGCGACTGCGCGTCCTTGGAGGAATAAGTGTATAGGCATTACGCGTTCAACGATGGTGTAGTCAGTCGCCTGGGTTATCGCGTGCGTATTTCTGTAGGTTGTTGCCACACCTCTTAATAACGTCTTGCCAATCGGTTTCTACATGGTTGTCGTTAGCCTAAGAAGGTCGGCGCCTAGCGTCGATAGATTGTGAGTTGTGTGAGAAGCAGCGCAAAATTCAGATATTCATTCGAGTAAGCCCTCATATACCAAAGTACGAACAGGCATCTCCTGAGCCCGCTCGTTCACGAAAGCTTTTTCGGCTTTAGACAGACCAAAGAAATCAGCCAACTGCGAATCAATCACTGGAACTAAAGACTCCCAATCGATGCTCAAATCAGCCGGGGCCTTGCTCACCAAGTTCGGCACATTCGCCCACACCGCGCGCTTGTTATCCTGCGTCACCTTCAAAGACCCAAGAAGAAGCCTCGCGAACTTCGTATGCAAAAACGTCGCTAGTTCTTCAGCTTCCTTACGTGTCCCAAACGCACCGATAGAAATGAATGACTGCGTATGAGCGAAACCAGGGGACAACAGAACAGGAGGAGCAAGAACCTCACCCAACTTGCCCGCGCCATTCGACTTCGCCAGCGCAACCTTCCACGCATTCAAATTCGGATGATCGTGCACGTAACGACGATCAATAAACTTCACAAGCCGACGATTATTCTGCCGGCCAAGCACTCCGATCATTCCCCTGTGGGCAACATCGTGAAAAACCTCAGGCAACACATCAAAACAATTCGTCGTCACATCAAACGAATGCCCCGCAGAAACACGTTCAATCGCCTGCGGATACTCGACATGCAACACCGAAGTGAACCGGTAGCTCTCGGGAGCAAACACAATCTGATCAAGAAAATTGTCAGTGATCGCATGAACTCGAGCAACAATCGAACGCAACTCATGGTCAGGAATGAAGGAGCCGATCGGGGCCAAAGAAACGTTCGTATCCCGCAGAGTGACAGCGATCCCGCCCTTCACCTCAACAACGGGAAAAACGCGTCGACTATCCGCCTCAAACAAAGACACGCTCACATGCGGATCTGAAAGAACCTGACGATTCCACTTCTTCGAAGTTTTTCCAGCATTAAATAAGAAGCGAGCCGGCGTCACGAAACACGCTAGAGGAGACACTCTAAATGCAAAATCCATGAAGTCCGGGTAAATCTGACGATCGCTAGTGCCAGCCATCGCCTTCTGATACGGCGGATTGGCGACCGTAACATCAAAGAAGTCAACAGGAAGAACAACATCCACCCCAGACGGAGACTTCAACGTCAGCCCATCCATCTGCCAGACGTTTCGGGCAATGACATGAGCTGCTTCGGTCAGTTCGTCTGCGATAAGAGACCGCCCAAGTAGAGCCGATGTTGCTTCATCAAACGAAGCCAGAAGATTCAGGCGCGCAAGCAACAAAGAATCACCCTGAAGCTCGAATCCGAAGGTCGCCCTCAATGCGCGCAACGCCCAATTAAGCGTTGCGGCCTCGTCACCCAAAGAAATCGGAATAGCGGCCAACTTGCGGTCAAAAAACCCAACGCGCCCGCCAAGAGCAAGCAGTTCACCTGTCGTAGCATCGTACCGGCTGGTCAAATACGGAGCCTCGCCACACGCGACTTCAAGTACACGGCGATCCACGTAGTTTTCCCACGCTTTGCCAGACACGTCATCGAAGGCGGGAAGCGTTGGTCGAAGCGGACGCACTATACCGGCCGACGCATCAGGGATCGCATCATCATAAGGCTCGTGGCCGGCAGACCACGCATGATCTACGACATCATTTTGAAAGTTCACCAGCCACGCTGGAGTGAAAATCTCAGCGCGTTCTTTCGTCCGAACAGCCTGAGCGTCACGCGCTTTCGTTGTGCGCTGAGCAATCAAGCTAGGATTCGCGTTCAAAACATCAAGCGTGATCTGCTGATCAGCATGGATTCCCAGATCCTCATAGTCTTGAGTCGCCCACACAATATTGCGCGAGAAGACGCCAGTATCATTGCGCGAGAAGACACCAGTATTGCTACCGTCGGCGCCAGCAGGTGTATCCGCGTCAGTGGAAGTCGCATAATCTCGAAGTAAAAGTGGCAGTAGATCAGCGAAACGCACGGACAGGTCACGAGCCTGCGAGCGTTGCATCGGATCACCTCACGAATTGGACGGGACTTCCCTCATAAGGCTACCGCCCGAGATACTTACGCGAACCACCTATCCTCTTCTCAACGTTGTTGCGAAGAGACATCATGATCCAACGATTGGTCTCGCTCTTCTCCGGAATCTTTCTGCTGGTCACCGTTGTGACAACATCCAGCGTTGCTAGCGATGTCATTCTTTGGCCACATCCCGCACTGTGAGTGCTCTTGATTGTCTCGGCAGCAGATCGCTTCTGATCTTTAATTTCGATTCGGCAGCTGCGATCGAGTACTCCCATGTTGTCACCCGTCGGAACGCGCTGGGGCAGCCGATCACTGTTCTTGACGCCCAGATTGTGTCTATTTGCGTGACGCGTGGGCAGTTCTTGCAACTTCGAACGCCAAGGATTTTCAGGGGTGCGGTGTGGAGCTCGTCAATCCTTGGGATTAAGAACAGTTACTTCTGCCAGAGTGTGTGCCCGGCCTCGTCCAGGATGAGGGCGTGAGCGGTTCCGGCCTCGTCAATCGACAACTGGACATCCACGAAGGTGGAATCATCGTCTGGGGCGCATGAGCGGTAGGAGTAGCTCGTGTTGGCGACAGCGACGGTTGTTGTTAGCGCGCGGGTCAGCCACGGACGCTTTCTACGTAGCCAGACCAGCGAACTCAATGCCTCGTAGGTCGCGTGCCCAAACCCCAGCAATTCGCCGGGAGAAGCGGGCAGGGGAGGACGCACCGCGTCATCGCCGAACTGGCGGTCTTCCTTCACCCCCGTGAATCCCTGCTCATCGCCGTAGTAGATCGACGGGGTGCCACCCAGCGTCATGATGATCGCCTGCGCCACTAGTCCGCCATCGGCGCCAAGCAGAGACGAGATGCGCGTCGTGTCGTGATTGCCCACGAACGTTTGCGCAATGATCGTCTCCAAGAATTCACCGTGGCGTTTCAGCGTCCAATCGAGCTCAAAGAAATTCTTATCCGTGATCGACGACCAAATTGCCTTCCACAATTCGTATTGCGTGACCGTATCAACGTGGGAATCCCTAACGAACGCGGGGTAGTCACCGTGAATGACTTCGCCGAGGAAGAAAGTATCGGGGTACGAGGCCCGGACTCGGTCGCACACGTCTGCCCAGAACTCAGTTGGAACGGAATATGCAGCATCAAGTCGCCACCCATCGATGCCGCGGGCACACCAATACTCCATTACCTGCTGAACGAAATCCTTGACGCGCGCGTTCGTGTGGTCGAAGCGCACGAGGTCTGGGTTCCCTTCGAAGAACCAGGGGTAGGGGCCACCGTCGGACTCCCAATCGATGTGGAATAGGGGAGCATCGGGAGAATTGAGCGTTCCGGAAACGGGATCCTTGCCAGCTTCAAGAACCGCACGCAGAGGCTGATACTGGTCACTGACGTGCGAAAATACGCCGTCGAGCATGATGTTCATTCCGTGAGCATGGCATGCCTCAACCAGTGCGTCGAAGTCTTCGACACTGCCCAGACGCGGATCGATGCACAAATAGTCGAGCGTGTCGTATCCGTGCGTCGCCGAATCAAAGATCGGGCCGAGTAGCAGTCCCGTCGTACCAAGCTCAGCGGCATAATCCAACCAGTTGATCAACATTCGCAGGCGCGGAACCTGTGTCCGATCGCCGTCGCGAATCGGCGCGCCACACGCTCCCAGCGGGTACACGTGCCACCAAATGGAATCTGCGCCGGGCGTGCGATCAGAGGGTGAAACGCTTTGAGTCATAGGCAAACTTTAGCCCGTGACACAGGCGAATCGAGGTGGAACACAAGGTGGAGCGCAAACGGACAGTGCGGGTGCAGGCGTGACTTGATTGTGCGCACGCTGAACTTCAAGGGTGCGACTGTGACCAAGCAATCGCGGATCAGTTTGCGCGTCCACGACGCACGATGCGACCGTGGATGTATGAGTTCTCCTGAGCGCGACATGACCGCCAGCCCCGAAGGTGTAGCTTCGTCGACTGATGTGAAGCCCCGACGCGTTTCCACACTGTCGACCGTGATGGCGCTGGTTACGGTCCTCGCGATCTCACCCTCGATGCGCGCCGGAGCAACATCGCTCGGGCCTGTCCTGACTGGTGTCCAATCCACTTTTGGAGTGGGAGCGATGGCGGTCGGTCTGCTCTCAGCGTTGCCGTGTATTGTTTTTGCTCTCGTTGGTGTACTGGCAGTTCCACTGTCAAAGCGCTTCGGACTGACGTGCATCGTAACCGTCGCAATGGCCGTGACAACCTTCGGCTTGGGTGTGCGTCCATTCGTGTCGAACTTCTGGGCGTTCCTCCTGCTCAGTGTTGCTGGACTTGCTGGCCCCGCCGTCGGTAATGTCATCGTGCCAGCGTGGATCAAACTGCATAAAGCTGGTCGCACGGTTCTGCTTCTGACGGTCTACGGTGGCGTTCTCCCGCTGGGTGGAGCGATGGGTTCGTTCCTCGGCGCGCCGATTGGGGGGCCTGATTCATCCGGCTGGCGAACCGCGCTGTTCATCTGGGCGCCGTGGGCACTGTTGGCAGTGCTCGTCTGGCTTCTCGCCTGGAAGAGCGTCGGTCGAGATACTCCGCCGGTCGCCCAGTCTTTAGCGCCAGTACCTGAGTCTTCTACGCCACTGACAGGGGACGAGGCCGCCCAGTTGTCATCGCCCTTGGCTACCAAGGGACGGAGCCTGATGAGATCACCAACCGCCGTGGCGTTGATGGTTGCATTCGGACTTCAATCTTTGAATGCCTACGTTCAATTTGGGCAGCTTCCAACGATTCTCGCAATGCTGGGAGTCGACCGAACAAGCGCAGCCGCGATGGTTGCAGCCATCAACCTGTGGGCACTTGTCGGTGGCTTGATTATGCCGAAGATCGTTGACTCGGTGAAGAACCTGCCGCTTGTCTCTCTGCTCTTCGGGGTGCTGACCGCTTCCGGTTATCTCGGCCTTTTGCTTGCTCCAACTTTCTCTCCCTGGCTGTGGGTGACGCTGCTGTCGATCGGTGGCTTCATGTTCCCGCTCTGCGTCACTCTGATCCCTGCGCGCGCTCGCACTGCATCGATGAGTGCGCGCCTGTCGGGTATGGCTCAGCCTGGTGCATATATCGTTGCAGCATTCGGCCCGATCATTGTCGGCATGGTGCTTCAAGCAACCGCTTCGACTACTCCTGTTCTGATCTTCCTGATGATCATGGCTCTCTTGATGGGCATCATTGGCATGCGAGCCTCCGCCCCCGTATTCGTCGACGATGAAGTGTAAGAGCAGGCGGCCTCGTACTTGAACGGTGGCCGAAAGACGCAAAAGTGGCTGGCATTCGCATCCGCCCAAGCTTATAACGCACCAACGCGCCAGTCCTGATGGTGGTACAACGGAGAAAAGTGTTCGCGGGGAGGAATTACGATGCAAGGAAGCGTCGAAGAAGCAATCGACATTGCGCGCGGTGGTCGAATTCTGGCGGTGACTGGTGCGGGAATGTCCACCGACTCGTCCTTGCCGGATTATCGAGGCACCGGCTCAACCCCCACAACCCCGGTTGATGTCGACATGTTTACGTCCGACCCGGTGTGGTATCGCTGGCTCTGGTATCGCAATGAAGCGACGTGGAAAATCCTCGAAAACTGCCAGCCCAACGATGGGCACCGGGCACTTGCCACGATGGAAGCATCCGGGCATCTGCTGGGTGTCTCCACGCAGAATGTCGACCGGCTGGACGCGCGCGCTGGAACGCGTAACGTCTGGGAGCTCCACGGACGCTACGACACGGTTGAATGCCTGAGCTGTGGCTCCGTTACGTCCCGCGCAGCATTGTCCGTGCGGTTGCGTGCGTTGAATCCGGACCTCGTCGAAGAAACCGATCCCGCACACGTCGACATCACCCCCGATGCCCGTCGCGACTTAGCCGAAGTCTGCACGTTCACTCCCGCGTACTGCGAACGCTGTGGCGGAATGCTGAAGCCGTCCATCGTCATGTTCGGCGAAGGCCTTCCCGAGTCCGCGTTCGGCCCATCCCTCGACATGGCCGCGTCGTGCAATGTTGTGTTGGTCGCGGGCACGTCACTCGCCGTCTCCACCGGTTTGTGGGTGGTTCACGAGGCCATGCGCGCAGGCGCTTCCCTGATCGTGGTGAACAGGGGAGGAACAGCCGTGGATCGCTTCGCCGACGTCCGAATTGAGGGAGGCACGTCTGAGGTACTACCTCAGATTGCTACTGCGCTCACCAGCTGAACAGGTCGAGACGTGGCAGGTTGCCCACGTTGTGCGCGGTTGAAGAACAGCAGAAGTGTGACAGGCGACATAGGTTGTGCCATTGTTTGTTTTCTCGTTGAACGCCTACACTGACCATGAGCGCCGATCATCTGGTCGGCATCGCAGGGTTGTTACTCGTCAGAGGCAAGACCTGGGAACGCGTTTATTCGTGCGCCCAGGTCTTTTTTGTTGCCCTGAGAAAGACTCACAACCAAAGCGGTTCATTGAAGAACCGGGAAAGGGGACGGATGGAGATGTCCACCGACAAGCAGATCGCCGAGGCAGTACTTCAAGGGGTCGGAGGCGCAGGCAACATCACCAGCCTCACGCACTGTGCCACGCGCCTACGTTTTGAACTCGTTGACGCATCCAAGGTTGATGCCAATGCGCTCGACGCGACCGAGGGCGTTCTTGGAGTTGTCCCCCAGAGTGGGGACCGCTATCAGGTCGTTATTGGAGGCGCCGTCGCTGGCGTTTTCGCGGCCATGCAATCTCTGCCCGGAATGGGCGCCGGAGCCGTCATGACCGACGCTGAGGTCAAGGCTGCCGCCCGCTCGAAGGCGCGCGGCAAGGTCGCCTGGCTCGACTCCTTCTTCGAGTACCTCTCCGACTCGTTCCGTCCGATCCTTGGCGTCTTGCTCGGCGCCTCGCTCATCATTGCGTTCGCCGCCGTCCTCGACGCCCTCGGCATCGTCGACTTCCGTGCCGCCGACAAGCCCGCCTCCTGGGTCTTCGTCGACGCCCTGTGGCGCGCGGTCTTCTACTTCCTTCCCATTATGGTCGCCTACAACGCGGCGAAGAAGCTCGACATTGACCCGTGGCTCGGTGCGACCGTTATGGGTGCTCTCCTCACCCCGGAGTTTCTTTCCCTGTCGAACAAGGACCGGTTCCCCGACCTTACCTGCACGACGAACCAGCTCCTCGAGACGCAGAATTGCACGGCCCACATCTTCGGCCTGCCGCTCCAGCTCAACGACTACGGCGGCAACGTCTTCGTCCCGCTCATCATGGTCGCCGTTCTCGCACTCCTCTACCGCGGGCTTAAGAAAGCGATTCCGACGAACCTTCAGATGGTCTTCGTCCCGTTTATCTCGATGGCCGTCATGATTCCCGTTACCGCGTTCCTCATTGGCCCGATGGGCGTCTGGCTCGGTAACGGCCTCGGCGTCGGCCTCGCTTGGATGAACACGCACGCCCCCTTCGTCTTCGCGCTCATTATCCCGATGGTCTACCCGTTCCTCGTTCCGCTCGGTCTTCACTGGCCACTCAACGCACTTATGCTGGTCAACATCCAGACTCTCGGCTACGACTTCATCCAGGGGCCGATGGGGGCATGGAACTTTGCCTGCTTCGGTGCAACCGCCGGTGTGCTCTTCCTTTCCATCCGTGACAAGGACGTTCAGATGCGCCAGACCGCAACCGGTGCACTGGCGGCCGGCCTTCTCGGTGGCATCTCTGAGCCTTCGCTCTACGGTATCCACCTGCGTTTCAAGAGGATCTACCCGCTCATGCTCATCGGATGTTTTTCCGGTGGTCTGACTATCGCAATCCTTGGCCTCACTTCGGGAGGCGTGACCACGGGCGCCTTCGCCTTCACCTCGCTACTCACAATCCCAGTGTTCTCACCTATGTGGATTTACGCCATCGCAGTTGCGATTGCCTTCTCCACCGCTTTTGCTCTGGTTTCAGTTTTCGACTATCGCACCGCCGAGCAAAAGGCCGCGCTTGTCGCACCTGCCACGAGCGTTGCCCCCTCGATCGAAGAGGAAGACACGACACCTGTTCCCGTTGCAGACGCAGAAGCCGCCACCGCGGTGTATGCACCCGTTTCAGGGCGAGTTATCCCGCTCGACGAATCTGGCGACAAGGTCTTTGCTTCGGGTGCGCTTGGTGCAGGAGTCGCAATCCTTCCCACTTCAGACACTATCTACGCGCCAGTCGCAGGCACACTTGCTACGGTCGCCAAGACTGGGCACGCCTTCGGAATCAAAACTGATGACGGTGTAGAAATCCTCGTTCATATTGGAATCGACACCGTTGCGATGGATGGCAATGGTTTCGACGTTAAAGTCGAAAAGAAGCAACGAGTTGAGATCGGGGATGTCCTTGCGATCGTGGACTTTGCAAAGGTTGAACAAGCTGGATACTCGACCACTACGCTGATGACTGTAACGAATACAAAGATCATGACGGCAGTGACCCCGATCGTGGGAGAAACCGTTACAGCCGGTACACCCGTCATCGACGTCCAGCACTGAACACCGAAGTCGCGCCCAGAAAGGAGGATCACCCGTGGAACTACTCCGCGTGTTCAACAATAATGTTGTGCTCGCACGCCGTCACGATGGCGTTGAAGTGATTCTCACTGGGCGCGGTCTCGGTTTTCAAACAAAACCAGGACAAACGGTCGACGAATCCAAGATCGTGAAGATCTTCGTTCCATCCGACGGCCGAGATCCGGACCATATTGGCCAACTCCTCGCTGAAATCCCACCGGAGCACATCCAGATGGTTCTTTCAGCCATGCGGGAAGCCCGAATCGAAGATACTGCGAGCGTCATCCTGGTTCTTTCACTCGCTGACCACCTTGGTTTTGCTTTGGCACGAGCACGGATTGGTCAAGTCATTGAGTATCCGCTTACCGCCGAAGTTGTCAGCCTTTACCCGGATGAGTATGCAAAGGCACAGCGCTTCGTCGAGGCTCTCAATGCCCTTTCCGATGTGACTCTTCCTCAGGTCGAGGTCACTGCATTCAGCCTCCATTTGGTGAATGCCGGTTTTGCTTCGGGTGACCTGTCGTGGACCTACACGATGACCGGTGTCATCCAACAGATTCTCGATGTCGCGGCCAAGGGGCTCGACGTGCAACTCGATCCGTCTTCGATCAGCGTCGGCAGATTTATCACCCACCTGCGGTATCTCTTCGTGCGCATCAACAAAGATGAGCAACTCGAGCACCACATGTTTGCAGTCGTTCAATCAATCGTTGACTCATATCCGAAAGAAAACGCGTGTGCGAAGACAATCGCAGAATTGGTCGAGCTGAGACTCGGTTCTTCTTTGTCGGCCGATGAGATCGCGTACCTGACACTTCATCTTGCACGCTTGTCGATGCCGACTCCGGCTAAGTGACGATGCTACGAAGCTGAGGCGACGTATTCTGCGCTAGTCGTCACGAGGTGCTGAGTGGAAGGGGCCCCGAACCGTAACGGTTCGAGGCCCCTTCCTTCAGCTGAGAGAACTGAATCAGGCGTCAGCCTTCTGAGCTTCAATCTGGCGACGGGCAACGTCAACGCGTTCGCGGATGATACGAACCAGAGCAGCGGAGACCTCGGTGTGCGAAGCGATCCACTCTTGACCGGCAGCAACGATGTCCACGCCTTCAGCGTAGCCAGCAATGTCGGTCGGGAACATGAGGATCGCGATGTCCTCAGCGGTGTGGAATGTGTTCTCTGCCCACACGCGTTCGATCAGGTTGAAGTAGTCGGCAACGAACTGAGTGTACAGAGCCGGGTTCGTGCGAGCCTGCGTCCAGAAGCCGGAAACCATAGCCCAGCGAGTGTCATTCGGGATCGACAGATCCGTCATGACCGCGTCGAAGACGTTGCGCTTGACGGTTGCGTCTTCCACGGCTGCGCGAGCACATGCTGCGTTCTGGTGGCCGGTCATCGTGCCATCTTCAGCTTCGAGAGCCGCGATTTCTGCTTCGCCGGCAAGACCCAGGCGAACCAGCGCGATCAGCAGTTCCCAACGGCAATCAAGGTCAAGATCGAGGCCTTCAAGAACCTTTTCACCTGCGAAGATTGCTCGGAGCTGCTCGCCTTGCTCGGCGGTGGTAGCACCGTGAGCGGCTGCGCGGATCAGTATGTTCTGTTCGTCCGATGCCGGAGCAGCTGCAACAGCGAGATCCAGAAGCGCGCCACCAACTTTTTCGAGGGCAACCTGACGCTCGGTCGGAGCAACAAAGGTACGAACTGCTTCTTCGATGTGACGGATTGTCAGCTGGAGCATCGACATATTCGTCTCACCCGGGATCGCCGCAAGAGCAAGATCCAAGTAGGAGCGTGCCGACATCTCACCATCGCGGGTCATATCCCATGCAGATGCCATGATGACGCCACGGGTCAGCGAATCGGTGATCGACGCAATGTTCTTTGTTGCGAACTCGAGAGACTCAGTGTCCATGCGGATCTTCGCGTATGCCAGATCGCCGTCGTTCAGCAGAATCAGCTGGGGACGAGCAAGGCCAGAGGCAGCAGGAACAACGGTGCGTGCGCCGTCAACATCGAGCTCTTGCCGGAAGACCTGTTTCAAAGAACCATCTTCACTGGCCGAGTAGCCGGCGACGGCCATGCGGTGCGGGCGTAACGAGGAACCTTCAGAGAAGGATTCCTGCAGAACAGCGAGCTCAGAGATTACGCCGTTGTCGTCGACGTTGATTTCGGGGCGGAGCAGGGTCACGCCTGCTTCTTCCAGCCAGACCTTCGACCATGCCTTGAGGTCGCGGCCTGAAGCCTTCTCGAGTTCACCCAGAAGGTCGGTGAGCGTCGCGTTCGCGTAGGAATGAGCGGTCAGGTATTCGTGCAGGCCGGTGAAGAATCCTTCGCGGCCAACGTAGGACACCAGCTGACGCAGAACGGATGCACCCTTTGCGTAGGTAATACCATCGAAGTTCACCTCAACGTCTGCGAGGTCACGGATTTCAGCTTTAATCGGGTGAGTCGTGGGCAGCTGATCCTGCTTCAAGCCCCAGTCCTTGCGGAGCATGAAGCCTGTCCATGCATCGGTGAACTCGGTGCCCTCAGCGAGAGCCAGGTGGCTCATGAACTCAGCGAAGGATTCGTTCAGCCAGAGGTCATTCCACCATTTCATCGTCACCAGGTCGCCGAACCACATGTGGGCGAGCTCGTGAAGAATCGTGTTGGCTCGGGTTTCAAGCTGAGCAGCAGTCGGGCGAGTACGGAACACGTAGGAATCGCGGAAGGTTACGCAGCCCGCGTTCTCCATTGCGCCAGCGTTGTATTCAGGAACGAAGATCTGATCGTACTTCGTGAAAGGGTAGGCGATGCCGTACTGCTTCTCGAAGAAAGCGAAGCCCTTGCGGGTCGTGTCAATGATGCGATCAGCGTCGAGGTGCTCGACCAGCGACGCGCGAGAGTACACACCCAGATCAATCGTGCGACCGTCAGAGGACACCAGTGAATCGGTAACGCCTTTGTAGGGGCCAGCAATAATCGCGGTGATGTACGTTGACATCTTTTCAGTCTCAGCGAAACGGTAGATCCACGTCGTGCCATCAACCTCGGGCTGAGGAGTCGGAGCATTCGAGAACACCAGCCAGCCAGCGGGAGCGCTGACGGTCAGAGTGAAGGTTGCCTTCAGATCAGGCTGCTCGAAGGTTGTGTAGACGCGGCGGGCATCCGGAACCTCAAATTGGGAGTAGCAGTAGTCTTCGCCGTCAGCCGGATCGGTGAAACGGTGCAAGCCTTCGCCGGTGTGCATGTACTGGCAGTCGGCTTCAACTTCCAGAACGTTGTGCTGAGCCAAACCGTCCAGCGCGATGCGGTGGTCAGTGTGAGCCTTGGTGGGGATTTCCTGACCATTCAGGCGAATCGAACGGACGTTGTTTGAAACCAAGTCAGCGAAGGTTGAGGCGCCAGCGGTCGCATCGAACTCGATGCGCGTCGTGGAACCAAAATCAGTGGCGCCACGTGTCAGATCCAGCGTGATGTCGTAGTGGTGAACGGACAGGATCTCCGCGCGTGCAGCTGCTTCTTCGCGGGTGAGGTTCAATCCCGGCATGATGCCCTTTCAATTCAGAGGAACGTAAACAAAGTAATGCTTGGGCCTATCTTTTCACTGAACGACCTTTGACGCACATTTGGCAATGAAACAAGCAAGCATGACCTGCCAGAGTGATCGGTCGTGAACGGGGAATAGTCCCAGGCCGATGGCTGTTCGCCACGGTAGAAATGAAGCGGAGTTTTACCAGATGTGAACACGCTGTGAGGGATCAAGCCACATGTGATCGCCCTGACATACATTGAAGGCCTCGTGGAACTGATCCATATTGCGTGCAATCTGATTGCATCTAAACTCTGCGGGCGAGTGAGGATCGATCGCCAGCATCTGCAGAGCAAACTCTGGGCGTGATGCGGTTCGCCACGCCCGTGCCCACGCGTAGAAGAATCGTTGGGCTCCGCTCAGACCATCAATCACCGGGGCAGAATCAATACTCAAGCCTTGCTTACTCAACGTGGCAACCCACGCATTCCATGCAATCGTCAGACCGGCAAGGTCACCAATATTCTCGCCCAGGGTTAGTGCACCATTTACCGTCGGAACAGGTGAAGACTCTTCCTCCACCTGCGCATCTTCGCCGGCATCCAGGTCATAGACCGCAGGTTGAGCCAAATCTAGGGGAGTGAGCTCGTCGTACTGTTCGACCAGTTTGCCCGTGATCTGCTCGAAGAGCTCGCGGTCGATGTCACTCCACCAGTTTTCAAGGTTGCCCTGAGCGTCATACCGTGAGCCCTGATCATCGAAGCCGTGCCCGATCTCGTGTCCGATAACTGCGCCGATTGCACCAAAGTTCACTGCGTCGTCAGCTTCGGGATCGAAGAACGGTGGTTGCAGGATCGCAGCAGGGAAGACGATTTCATTCATCGCGGGGTGGTAATAAGCGTTTACCGTCTGCGGAGTCATCAGCCACTCGTCGCGGTCGACTGGCTCATCGAGCTTACGTAGTTCTCGCGCGGTCTCGAACTGGTAGGCCTTTGTCACGGCATCAACCAGAGAATCACTCTGTTCAATGACGAGCCCCGACATGTCGCGCCACTTCGGCGGATACCCAATCTTCGGGCGGAAGGTTGCGAGCTTTTCAAGAGCCCGCTTCTTTGTCTCTTCACCCATCCAGTCACATGCAGTGATTGCTTCGCCGTAGGCATTCAATAGCCCTTCGACCAACTGATCCATGCGCTCCTTGGACTGCGGCGGGAAGTGTCGTGACACCCAGATGCGCCCCAGTGATTCGCCGGCAACAGATTCAACGAGGCCGAGTGCGCGCTTCCAACGCGGCCGCAGCTCCTGCGTACCTGACAAGGTACGGCCATAGAAATCAAAGTTTTCTTCGACAAACTCCGAAGAGAGCAGACCAATCCGCGCATCCAGTACGGAGAGCTTTGACCAGATCTTCAGATCCTCGATCGGAGTCTGGCCCCAAATCTGCGCCGATCCGGCAAAGAAATCGGGTTGGGACACGCTGATCTGAGCCTCGTCCCCGATCTGCCACCCCAGACCGCGCGCCCAGGCATCCCAATTGAACCCAGGCGCACTGGCAACAAATTCGTGCCACGCCATCTGGTTATCAGATAGGAGGGGATTGCGGTTATCCACGGCACTGCGGTGATGCGAAGCAAAACGCGTTTCGAGATCCATAATCATGCGCGCAACTCGGGCAGAGCTTTCACCAATACTGGCCAACGATGCGAGTTTCTCGAGGTGAGAAACGTAGGCATCGCGGATTGGTGCATATGAATCTTCGCGATAGTAGGCCTCGTCTGGAAGACCTATTCCGCCTTGGACAAAGGTCATAATGCGTGCATCGGAATCATGCGGATGCGTACCGCTGTAGGCTCCAAAGAAGGAATCGGCGCCGCCGGACATCAACGTGCCAGTCAATTCGTCAAGTTCTTCGCGAGTAGTTACGTGATCGATGGCTTCGAAGAAGGGGAACAGGGGAGTAATGCCTGCTTCCTCGATCGCGTTTTCATCCATAAATGCACCCCAGAGGGTCGCGATAAGAGTGGCGTCTGTGTCATCAAGAGTGCCGGCAACAGCATCGTTACAAATATCCCGACCACGTTCTTCGGAAAGATCACGCAACGCGTGGAAAGCGCCGTCGATTGGTCGGTCAGCGGGGATTTCATGCGTTGCAATCCAGCGTCCATTGACGTGACGATAAAAATCGTCTTGTGCGCGGACGTTTGGATCGATGTTCGCGGTCTCTAGGACTCGCGCCAGAATCTTTTTGCTCATACGCCAACTTTATGGCAGCCCCTGTAGGTATCGCTGTGCAAAAACAGGGGAGCGGTCGGAGGGGTCATGCGCTCCTCAGCTCTTGCCTGGCCGATTTGAGCATGAATTCCGAATCATTCGTTATGTGAAAATCTGTCATTTCAAACCTGAAAAGCGTAGGTTTCCGGCATTTCTCTACGAATGAAAAGTGAGGTACGCCTAAGTTGTGCACGTATGTGCACGGGGGCTGAACAATGCAATCAAATGAGGGGTGGCAAGGCACTATTGAAGGGGCGAAGGGGCTAGCTGTGCGCAAGCCCGAAGCGAAAATGTGAAGGGAACGAATGGTGAAGACGATCAACACTGACGTTGTCGTCATTGGCGGTGGTTCCACCGGAGCCGGTGTCGTCCGTGACGTTGCAATGCGAGGGTTTAGAACCGTCCTCGTTGAACGATTCGACATCGCACAAGGTACCTCTGGCCGCTTCCACGGCCTGCTCCACTCCGGTGGACGCTACATCGCGTCCGACCCTGAGTCAGCAACCGAGTGTGCAGAAGAAAACGAAATCGTTAAGCGCATCAACTCAAACGCAGTTGAAGCAACCGGTGGCCTGTTCGTGGTCACCTCGCAAGACGACGAAGAATACGCAGATAAGTTCCTCGAGCGCGCTGCCGCGGCAAAGGTGCCGGCACAGGAAATCAGCGTCGCCGAGGCACTGAAGCGTGAGCCTCGTCTTGACCCCAAGCTCAAGCGTGCATTCGAGGTCCTCGACGGCTCCGTCGACGGCTGGCAGATGGTCTGGGGTGCAATTCGTTCCGCTCAGGCTTACGGCGCACAGGTGATGACCTACAACAAGGTCACAAAGATCGAACGCGAAGGTGACCGCATCAGCGCAGTCATCGTCCACAACGTTCGCACCGGCGAAGATACTCGCATCGAATGTCAGTTTGTTTTGAACTGTGGTGGTCCTTGGGCTGGTCAGATTGCCGCGATGGCTGACTGCCACGGCGTTGACGTCGTCCCCGGAGCCGGAATCATGATCGCAATGAACTTCCGCCTGACCCAGACGGTGCTCAACCGCTGCATCTGGCCAGCCGACGGCGACATCATCGTTCCTGACCACCCGGTGTGCATCATCGGCACGACGGACCTCAAGGCAGATGACCCGGACAAGCTGACGATCCCCGCCGATCAGGTTCAGCAGATGTTCGACGCTGGCGAAGCAATGGTTCCCGGCTTCCGCAAGGCTCGCGCGGTTCACGCGTGGGCAGGTGCCCGACCGCTGGTCAAGGATTCGCGTGTTGCAGCAACCGACACGCGTCACATGGCTCGTGGCATGTCGGTCATCGACCACAACTCGCGCGACGGCGTCTACGGCATGCTCACCATCGCCGGTGGCAAGCTCACGACCTACCGTCTGATGGCAGAGCGCATCGTCGACATCATGTGTGAAGAAATGGGCGAGAAGCGCGAGTGCAAGACCGCCGGTGAAGCGGTCCCGACCGCATCGCCGAAGCTCTATACCATCGGTCACCGCCTGCACGACATCGAGCACAAAAATGCGGCCCCCAGCCACGATCAGATCATCTGTGAATGCGAACTGGTCACCCGCAAGATGCTCGAAGACACAATGGATGCTTTGCCGGGCGGTCAGCTTGATGACGTTCGTCGTCAGGTTCGCCTCGGCATGGGGCCCTGCCAGGGCGGCTTCTGCTCCCAGCGTGCAACCGGTATCGCTCACGAACGTGGCGATATCGATTCCGAGAAGGCAAACGAACTGTTCAAGACCTTCTTGAAGAACCGTTGGATTGGTCTATGGCCGATCACCTACGGCAAGCAGCTGCGTCAGGCAGCGCTTGATAACTGGATTCATGAAGGCATGCTCGATGTCGAGCACCTGCCGATGGCGCAAGGCGAGCCGGGCGAGGAGTTCGTCTTTCCTGCATCAGCTTCCGAGAATAAGGAGGACGCACGATGAGAGACGCCGTTGTTATTGGCGCTGGCCTTGCCGGTCTTACCGCAGCTCTTTATCTTGCTCGCGGTGGCGCTTCGGTGACGGTCGTAACGAAAGGTCTTGGCGGTTTGCAGCTTGGCCAGGGCACCGTCGATATTCTCGGATACTCCGAGTCTCGCGTGAATGCTCCGATCGCTCAGATCTCCGAGCACATTTCCTCGCGTCCGACGCACCCGTACACGCACTTCACTCCCGAGTTCGTTGCCCAAAGCGCGAACTGGTTGAAGGATGTCCTAGGCTCTGACCTTTTGATTGGCGATCCCGAAAAGAACGTTGTGCTTCCGACCGCAATCGGTGCGCTCCGTCCGACGAGCCTGTACCAGCCCTCGATGGAAGCGGGTATTCCTGCAGACGGAGCCTCGTACCTGATCGTCGGTCTGCGCCGACTGAAGGATTTCTACCCGACCCTCGCTGCCGAAAATCTCTCGCGCCAGACCACACCGAATGGCGAACCGATCAAGGCACGTTCGTTGATCGTCGACGTCGAGATGCGTGCAGACGAGGTCGATACGACCGGTACGAACCATGCGCGCACATTGGATCGAGCCAAGATGCGCACCAAGCTGGTTGAGGCCATCAAGCCTCACGTTCGCGAAGGCGAAATCATCGGCCTTCCCGCCGTGCTTGGTCTCGATGACCTGAACGCTTGGAAGGACATTGCTGACCAGCTTGGACACAAAGTCTTCGAGATCCCGATGCAACCGCCATCAATCCCCGGTATGCGTATGAACCAGGTCCTGACCGCTTTAGTGAAGGCTGAAGCGCGCTTCATCCTCGGGTCTGCCGTGAAGGGCATCGAAACTGACGGCCAGAATGTCACCGCCGTGATGATCGGGACCGCCGGTCACTCGACGCGCATCGAAACGAAGAACGTCATCCTCGCTGGTGGCGGTTTCGAATCCGGCGCACTCGATATGGATTCCTACGGGAAGGTCACCGAAACGATCCTCGGCCTGCCGGTTCTCGGCGCTGAGGGCCAGCTTCTCCACGGTGACTTCTGGGGGGCCGACCAGCCGATCTTCCTCGCCGGCCTTGACGTTGACGATGAGATGCACCCGTTGGACGCAGCCAAGAAGCCCGTCTACACCAACGTTTACGCAGCCGGCGGAAACCTCGCCGGAGCAACCCGTTGGCGCGAAAAGTCAGGTGAAGGCATTGCCCTTGCCTCCGCACTCCGCGCAGCCGATTCGATCCTTGGGAGCCTGAAGTGACCATCGAAGAAATGAACGTACTGTCCCTGACCGACGAAGACTTCGGTCTGCGCTCCACCCTCGACGCCTGCGTCAAATGCACGATCTGCGAAACCCAGTGCCCGGTCATGCGCGTGACCGATCTGTTCCCGGGCCCGAAATACTCCGGCCCGCAGGCAGAACGCTACCGCAAGGCAGGACAGATCGTCGATTCGTCGATCGATTACTGCTCGTCATGTGGCACCTGCACGCTGGTCTGCCCGCAGGGCGTGAAGGTCACCGAGATGATCCACCACGCTCGCACCGACATGAAGAAGGAAAAGGGCATTCCGCTTCGCGATCACCTGATTGGTCGTACCGGCTTCATCGGTACCGTCATGACCCCGGTTGCTCCTATCGCGAACTGGGCGCTCGATGTTAAGCCGATCCGTGTTGCTATGGAAAAAGTCATCGGCGTTCACCGTAGCGCACCGATGCCGAAGGCGGCCGGTCGCACTTTCGAAGGCTGGTTCAATAAGCACACGCCGCTAGAAGGTTCTGGTCGCAAGGGCCAGGTCATCTTCTTCCACGGTTGCGCAGGCCAGTACTTCGAGGTCGAAACGTCGATCCACTCGGTCCAGGTTCTCGAGTACCTCGGGTACGAGGTTCTGGTTCCGCCACACGGTTGCTGTGGTCTGGCATTGCAATCGAACGGCCTGTACGACGAGTCCCGCAAGTATGTCTCGAAGCTGACAAATGATCTGCGCAAGGCCAACCGCAACGCGCCAATTATCTCCGCTTCCGGTTCGTGCGCGGGTATGCTCCGCCATGAGGCAAACGAGATCCTTCAGATGGATACTCCGGAGCTGAAGGACGTGGGCTCGCGTATGTGGGACATTTGCGAATTCCTCATGCACCTGCACGAAAAGGGCGAGTTGGATCTGAACTTCCAGCCGATGGATATCACCATCCCTTACCACGCACCGTGCCAGTTGAAGTCTCAGGGCCTCGGTCTTCCGGCTGTCGAACTGATGGAACTGATCCCTGGCGTGAAGGTCAAGGAATCGAACCAGCCCTGCTGCGGTATTGCTGGTACCTACGGCATGAAGAAGGAAAAGTACGACATTGCCCAGGCAGTCGGAAAACCTGTCTTCGACTTCATCAAGCAGGTCAACGTTGAACTGGCCGCGTGCGACACGGAAACGTGCCGTTGGCAGTTGCGCACCGCAACGGGTGCGAACGTTGTTCACCCGATCTGGCTGATCCACAAGGCGTACGGCTTGCATAGTTGAACGTTGCATACAGGCGAGTGAGGCGGTGTGAACCCACGTGGTTCGCACCGCCTCGTTGCAGGCAGGGCTTTATTTCCTTCAGATACGACACTGTTTCTTCGTAGTGGCGATACGATGAAAGACCGCGCGACTTTAAGGAGGAGTCATGAACCCCCGTTGTGTCCGGTCCTCGCAGACAGCGCGAAAGCCACTGGTCGCAACTGCCCTTGTAGCGATAACGAGTCTGCTTTTAGCCGGTTGTGCAAGCTCAACAACGAGTTCTGACTCCAGTGAGGCGTACGTGGGTCAGAACTACGACTATGGCTCCTCTACGAGCGAGGCGAGTAACTCAGACTTTGACTCTTCGTATGACTCGAACAGCGAATCGCAAGGAACAACGGTTGAAGCTCACGTTATCGTCACCGGTCATTTGCTCCTCGATGTTGCTGATCCCGGCGAAGCGTTAGCTCAGGCCTCCACTATCGTCACTGAAGCGGGTGGCTCAGTTGCTCATTCTTCCCTGCAAGGAGAATCGGATTCACCGTGGGGCAACGCAACATTCAAGATCCCAGCCAATAGCTTCGAAGAAACTCGTCAGAAGCTTGCAGAATTGGGGAAGGTCACTGATCAATCGACTGATACTGCCGATGTGGGGGCTGAAGTCACTGACCTTGACGCTCGCATCACAGTGTTGGAAGCGTCTATCGCACGTCTTACCACTTTGATCGATCAGGCAGAGACGACATCGGATCTCTTGGAAGCCGAACGCGAACTCACAAATCGTCAGGAAGAACTCGACAGTCTGAAAGCACAGCGCTCCTGGTATTCCGACCAGGTGTCGTATTCAACTCTTGAGGTTTCTTTTCATTCGACAGCGATCACTCCGGTCCCCTCAAGGTCGGCATGGGAAGAATCCTGGCAGGCCTTCTCCAGGGGAATCGCAGGACTTGTGTATGGACTGATCATGTTTGTCCCATGGCTTATCGTGATTATTCCGATCACACTATTTTTCGTGTGGCTTCATCGTCGTAGAGTGGT
Source organism: Pauljensenia sp. OF14-1SRA (assembly GCF_027694595.1). NCBI lineage: Bacteria > Bacillati > Actinomycetota > Actinomycetes > Actinomycetales > Actinomycetaceae > Pauljensenia > Pauljensenia sp. OF14-1SRA. The sequence continues at coordinate 23,329 of NZ_JAQEVQ010000012.1, forward strand.
CCGCCGGCGCGCGCGAGCGGAGGCACCGCCTACCATGTCTACGGAAACTGAGCCCGAGGCTCAGGTCGATCCCGTTGCTCAGGCAACGAATACGCTGGTCGCCCGCAACAAGTGACCGGGAAGACTCACCGTTGACGTTGATCCCTCGCCGGAGGGATGTGAGGGATAAGCCACGTGGACTGGCTCGGCTCTCAGTCGTCATTTCAGCTACGATAAACACCAACGTTGATCCGGCCGGCGCCACACGGCGCGGGGTATCACCGGGGAGTTTTCGGAAGAACCGGGCGCGCTCGCAGTGCGCCCACAGTAGAACCGAACGGGTGAGCCCGTTACAGCGAATAAAAGAAGCGGCTTTGCTCCTGCGGTGCGCACGCATCGGGGTGGTAGAGCAAGCGGGGTGGTACCGCGGGTCCCAGTGAAGCTGGTCCTCGTCCCTGTGATTCGAACAGACGAGGACAACAATGACGAAGCACGGCTTTTACCCGCGTCACCGCGACAACGAGGTGGACGCAAGCCCGTCCTTCCCGCAGATGGAAGGCGAAACCTTGGCCTTTTGGGCCGATAACGATACCTTCCGTAAGTCCATTGAGGCGCGCCCTGCTGGCGAAGGCGGTCAGAACGAGTTCGTGTTCTACGACGGCCCGCCCTTTGCTAACGGCCTTCCGCACTACGGTCATCTTCTGACCGGCTACGTCAAGGACGTTGTTGGTCGCTACCAGACGATGCTCGGCCACCGCGTTGAACGTCGTTTCGGCTGGGACACGCACGGTCTGCCCGCTGAGCTCGAGGCGCAGCGTATCCTCGGCATCGAAGACGTCACTGAGATCACCCGCGAAGGTGGCCTCGGCATCGAGAAGTTCAACGAGGCCTGCCGTTCGTCTGTTCTTCGTTACACGAACGAGTGGGAAGACTACGTCACCCGCCAGGCTCGCTGGGTTGACTTCTCCAACGACTACAAGACGCTCGACCCGAACTACATGGAGTCGGTCATCTGGGCATTCAAGACCCTCTATGACAAGGATCTTGCCTACCAGGGCCACCGCGTTCTGCCGTACTGCTGGCACGACCGCACCCCGCTGTCCAACCATGAGCTCAAGATGGATGACGATGTCTACCAGGATCGTCAGGACAACACGGTCACCGTTGGTATGCGCCTCGAAGAGCCTCTTATTGAGGGCTCTGACAAGGGCGAACTGGTCCTGATCTGGACTACGACCCCGTGGACCTTGCCCTCGAACGAAGCTGTCGCCGTTGGCCCGACCATCGACTACGTGGTCGTGCGCGTTCCGGCTGACCTTGAGTCCCCGGTTGCCGGCCAGGATGTCATTGTCGCTGAGGGGCGTCTTGGCGCATACGCGAAGGAACTGGGCGAAGAACCGCAGATCGTGAAGACTTTCAAGGGTAGCGAGCTTGCGGGCAAGCGTTACTTCCCGATCTTCGACTATTTCGACAACGCCGATCACCGTGCCAAGGGTGCGGCTCCCGGCCCGGACGGCTGGACGATCATCCCCGGCGATTACGTATCGACGGAAGACGGCACCGGCCTGGTCCACATCGCACCCGCATTCGGTGAAGACGACATGTTCGTATGCCAGGAACGCGGAATCCTACCGGTCATTCCGGTGGATGAAGGTGGTTGCTTCACGTCTGAGGTTCCCGACTACCAGGGCATGCAGGTGTTCGATGCGAATAAGCCGATCATCGTTGATCTGCGCGATGCTATTGGTCCGCTGGCCCGTGTTCCCGAAGGCAAGCGCGCCGTTCTGGTTCAGCAGAAGTCGTATGTTCACTCCTACCCGCACTGTTGGCGTTGCCGTAAGCCGTTGATCTACAAGGCTGTGTCCTCGTGGTTCGTGCGCGTCAGCGCTATCCGTGATCGCATGGTCGAACTCAACCAGGAGATCACCTGGGTTCCTGAGCACACCAAGGACGGCATCTTCGGAAACTGGCTTGCCGGCGCTCGCGATTGGTCGATCTCGCGTAACCGCTTCTGGGGTGCACCGATCCCGGTCTGGCGTTCGGATGACCCGAACTACCCGCGCGAAGACGTCTACGGTTCCTTTAAGGAACTTGAGCGCGACTTCGGCGTGAAGGTAGACAACCTGCATCGTCCGTTCATCGATCAGCTGGTTCGCCCGAACCCGGATGATCCGACGGGCAAATCGATGATGCGCCGTATCCCGGATGTTCTCGACTGCTGGTTCGAGTCTGGTTCCATGCCGTACGCGCAGGTTCACTACCCGTTCGAGAACCAGGAATGGTTCGAGTCGCACTACCCGGGCGACTTCATTGTCGAGTACATCGGCCAGACGCGTGGCTGGTTCTACACCCTGCACGTCCTGGCGACCGCTCTGTTCGACCGCCCGGCGTTCACGAACGTTGTCTCGCACGGCATCGTTCTGGGCGATGACGGTCGCAAGATGAGCAAATCCCTGCGCAACTACCCGGACGTCAACGGTGTGTTCGACACCTACGGTTCGGATGCGATGCGTTGGTTCCTCATGAGCTCGCCCGTCGTCCGCGGTGGCAATCTCATGGTGACCGATACGGGCATCCGCGACACGGTTCGCCAGGTGCTACTGCCGATCTGGAATACCTACTACTTCTTCACTCTGTACGCGGGGGCGGCGAATGGGGGCAAGGGGTACGAGGCCAAGGCCTGGGACCTCAACGATGAAGCGGTGGTTTCCGGCTTGTCGAAGATGGACCGCTACCTGCTGGCACACACGCGCTCGCTTGCAGCGGATGTCAAGGATGATCTGGCTTGCTATGACATCGCGAAGGCGTGCGAGCATGTTCGCGATTACCTGGATGTTCTGACGAACTGGTACGTGCGTACTCAGCGCCAGCGTTTCTGGGACGAGGATTCGGCTGCGTTCAACACGCTGTACACCGCTCTTGTCCGTCTGTCTGAGATCGCAGCTCCGTTGCTCCCGTTGCTCAGCGAGGAAATCTGGCGCGGTCTGACCGGTGGCGAGTCTGTCCACCTGGCCTGCTTCCCGGTGATCTCGGATCTGGTTGCTGACGACGCACTGGTGTCCGCAATGGACGAAGTCCGCGACGTTGTCTCAACGGCACACGCCCTGCGTAAGAACCATCACCTGCGCGTTCGTCAGCCACTTGCCGGCATGACGATTGTCTCTGAGCAGGCGGGTGCGCTCGGCCAGTTCGCTGAGCTTGTTGCCTTCGAGGTCAACGTTAAGGACGTTCACTTCCAAACGCCGGAAGAATCCGGTTTGCGCGCGAACATCGAACTGTCGCTGAATCCGCGCGCCTTTGCTCCCGAGCTCCGTAAGCTGACGTCTTTACTGTTCAAGGCGCAGAAGTCGGGCGAGTGGACCGTGAACGAAGACGGTAGCTGTGTTTTTGCGACCGTCCAGCTTGATGGCCAGCCGGTTGTTCTGACCGGCGAGCAGTTCTTAGTGACCACCACCGTGGACGCTGAAGAAGGCCAGGCGGCGGACGTCATGAGCAATGGCACGGTGGTCCTGCTTGATACAGAGCTGACCGCGGAGCTGGAAGCTGAAGGCTACGCGCGTGACGTGATCCGCGCCGTGCAGGATGAGCGTAAGAACGCCGGCCTGCACATTGCTGACCGCATCACGCTGAACCTTGTTGTTCCTACTGATCGCGTGGACGCCGTGAACGCGCACACTGAAATGATCGCCCACGAAACGCTCGCCCTTCATGTGAACGTGGAAGCCGGCGAGAAGCTCACGGTGAGCGTCGCAAAGCACTGATCAAGTGACCGCGTGACTCGGGGCTGGGATCACATCACTACGAAGTGCTCCCAGCCCCGAACCGTATAAAATAGGCGGGTTGCTTTTAACTGCGCTCACTTTCGATGCGCCGGGCAACATGCGCTCTGGAGGCCCTCATGTCGAACGATCACCCCGCATTCTTTGGCGATAGCGAGGAAGAAGCGGTTGCAGGCTCAATCCCTGCGGATTTGATTCCCTACCTTGAAGCGGCTGACGAGCCCGATGAGTTAGCACTGACTGACGTAACGGATCACGGGCACGATGCCGAAGAGACTGAACTGCAAACTGCTCTGCGGAACCTCGTCGAATCCTCCTTGCTCCTTGGCCCGGATCCTTCGATTCTCGCCGAACTGGAAGGCGATATCGACGAAGACTTCGCCGACGACGCCGAGGCAGCGCGCGCAGAACACGAAGAGGCTCTCGCGAAGGCTGCAGATTCGGTTGAGCTGGATGCTACGGTGGCTAAAATCTACGAATCAATCGTCGAGCGCGCCCCCGAACACGACATTGAGCCAAGCTTGGATCGCATCCGGATGCTGCTCGATATCCTGGGCGATCCGCAGAATACATTCCCGACCGTGCACATTACGGGTACGAACGGCAAGACATCGACCGCGCGCATGATCGATGCGGTGCTGACTGCCTTCGGCGTGCGCGTCGGACGATTTACGTCTCCGCATTTGATTGATGTGCGCGAGCGAATGAGTATCGAAGGCGCACCAATTTCCCGCGAAGCCTTTATTGCAGCCTGGAACGATATCGCGCCCTACGTCGAGATGGTCGACACGAAGTCGGTTGCTAACGGAGGAGTGCGCCTGTCGTTTTTCGAGGTCTTTACCGCTCTAGCGTTAGTAGCGTTTGCGGACCACCCGGTCGATGCTGGCGTCATCGAGGTCGGCATGGGTGGAACATGGGATGCCACGAACCTCGTTGAGGCCGGCGTTTCTGTGATAATGCCGATCGATCTGGATCATACGAAGTGGCTGGGCTCCACGATCCGTGAAATCGCAGAAGAAAAGGCCGGGATTATCAAGCCCGGTCAGATTGTCGTGATCGCCGAGCAACCCGAAGAAGCACTAGAGGTCCTGTTGGACCGCGCCCGCGAAGTCGATGCGATCGTCCGCCTTGAAGGCCGAGACTTCGAGGTTATTGATCGCCAGATGGGTGTTGGCGGTCAGCTGGTTACTGTCCGCACTCCTTCCGCCACCTACACTGACGTTTTCGTTCCGCTCTTTGGCGAACACCAGGCCCACAATGCGGCGGCTGCTCTGGTTGGCGTCGAAGCGTTCATGGGCGGTCGCGCCTTGGATGCAAAGATCGTTGAAAATGGCATGATGACGGCGACTTCACCGGGACGCCTGCAGGTTGTGCGCACATCCCCGACAATTCTTGTCGACGCTGCACATAATCCCGCAGGTGCTCGCGTCCTCGCCGATGCGCTTGACGATTCCTTCGCGTTCGCTCACGTTGTCGGCGTGTACTCGGCGATGGGAGACAAGGACATCGAGTCCGTTCTTGCCGAAATGGAACCGCATCTGGACTCGATTGTCATCACCGAAATGCCCGGCGAACGTGCTGCGAATATCGAGCAATTGCGCGAAATTGCAATCGATGTCTTTGGTGAAGACAGGGTGGAAGTACGCGACAGTCTTGGCGAAGCAGTTGATCGTGCGGCGACCCTTGCTGAAGCCACCACTGACCCCGCAGACAAATGCGGCGTGGTCGTCTTTGGCTCGGTCGTTCTTGCAGGTCACATGCTTGATCTTGCCGGCATTCGTCCATAGGGGTCAGCGAGCCTTCTTTGTGCTAGTCGAGTAGCAAAAGTCGTGGCACCATAGTCCCAGAGCATGACCGCTCTGTTTTGATGCAAGGAGGCACGATGAAGAAGCTGGTCAATGACGTCCACAACGTCGTCAAGGAAACCCTCGAAGGATTTGCTCTGGCACATGCGGATATGGTGAAGGTCCATCTCGATCCCGATTTCGTTACCCGCGCAACCCCGAAGGCGGACGGCAAGGTCGGTCTGGTTTCCGGTGGTGGCTCTGGCCACGAACCGTTGCATGCAGGCTTTGTCGGCCTGGGCATGCTGGACGCCGCCGTTCCCGGCGCCGTTTTCACGTCCCCGACCCCGGATCCGATCCTCGAAGCCACAAAGGCTGCCGATCACGGTGCAGGCGTCCTGCACATCGTGAAGAACTACACCGGCGACGTCCTTAACTTCGAGACTGCCGCCGAAATGGCTGAAATGGAAGACATCGAGGTCCGTTCCGTTGTCGTCAATGATGACGTCGCGGTCGAAGACTCGCTGTACACCGCAGGCCGTCGTGGTGTTGCCGGAACCGTCTTTGTTGAGAAGCTTGCCGGTGCAGCAGCAGAACGTGGCGACGACCTTGACAAGGTCACCGAAATCGCTCAGCGTGTGAACGATGAGATGCGTTCCATGGGCCTTGCACTTGGCCCGTGCACGGTTCCTCACGCAGGCAAGCCTTCCTTCGATCTTGGCGAAGACGAGATCGAGCTCGGCATCGGTATCCACGGTGAACCCGGCTATCGTCGAGGCAAGATGGAAACCGCTGACGCACTGGTAGAAGAGCTCTATACCAAGGTTCGTGATGACCTGAAGCTTGAAAAGGGGCAGCGTGTGATTACCCTGGTCAACGGAATGGGGGGCACACCTTCGTCCGAGCTCTACATTTGCCATCGTCGACTGGCTCAACTGCTGGAAGAAGACGGCATTAAGATTGCTCGCACGATGGTGGGCAACTACGTGACCAGCCTTGAAATGCCTGGCGTTTCTGTCTCCCTGCTCCGCGTGGATGACGAAATGCTTGAACTGTTCGATGCGCCGGTGGCAACACCGGCATGGAAGTGAGGGACTAGATGGCGCTAGATACTGCATGGGCAATGCGCTGGATTGCGCTTACTCGCGTAGAGATTGGTGCTCAGCGTGAATACTTGATCGATCTGGACCGCCAGATCGGCGACGGTGATCATGGCGAGAACCTCGATCGTGGGTTCGGCAAGGTCATGGAAGCCTTCGAAGCAACGCCTCCAACTAGCGTTCAGGACTGCCTGAAGATCGTTGCGAAGACTCTGATGTCGACGGTCGGTGGGGCTGCTGGTCCTCTGTACGGAACGGCCTTCCTGCGCGCAGCAAAGGTGGCTGTCGACGAACCTCTGACCGGTGAAGCTGTTGCTGCCCTGATCGGCGGTGCTCTCGGTGGCATTCAGGCTCGCGGCAAGGCAGAGCGTGGCGAGAAGACCATGGTCGATGCGTGGGGTCCGGCGTATGACGCAGCTAAGGCTGCCGCAGAATCTGGCGCCACACCTGAACAGGTTCTGGCGGTTGCTTCCCAGGCCGCTCATAAGGGTGCTCTCGCCACTGAACCTCTTCAGGCAACCAAGGGTCGTGCTTCTTATCTGGGAGAGCGTTCCAAGGGACACCTTGATCCGGGTGCTGTGTCGTCTGCGATCATCCTTGCGAAGGCGCTTGAAGCAGCTGAGGAGGAATGATGGCGCGCGTTGCATTTGTCATCGCAAGCCATTCGGATCTTCTGGCTCGTGGCGTGGTCGAACTTGCCCAGCAGATGGCTCCCGAGGTTTTCTTCCAAGCCGCGGGTGGCACTGATGAGGGCGGGATCGGTACATCCTTCGACAAGATTGACGCCGCTGTCAGCGCCTGCCTCGATGAGGTTGGCGATGGCGATGGCGCGGGTGTTGTGATCCTGACAGATCTTGGTTCAGCCACGATGACGGTTGAATCGGTTCTGGATTTTGCTGACGATCCCGATCACCTGAAGTTCATTGAGGCTCCGCTTGTTGAGGGTGCTGTCGCGGCTGCGGTGCGCGCTCAATTGGGTGATTGCCTGAATGCCGTTGCCGATGCTGCGCGTAATGCGATCAGACCAATGATCGAGCTTCACTCCATGCAGCAGGATCAGCAGGCTCCTTCAGCTCCAACCGATGGTGTCACGGACACGGCGGTTGTTGCTGATCCGGTTGGTCTGCATGCTCGTCCGGCAGCTCTTCTGGCTCGTCTTGCAGCCACATTCGATGCCGAGATTCTTGTGAATGGAACAGATGCTGCTTCCGTTCTTGAAATCATGGCTCTCGGTGTGAAGCAGGGCGAAACGGTTGAATTGCGGGCTACTGGTCCGCAGGCAGCTGAGAGCATTGTTGCTCTCAAAGAGATGATCGAAAACGCGTCGTGATGCGGTGTGGCTGTGGTGGATATTCATCCGAGTACCACCACAGCCATGTCGTGTGAGCGATGATGCGATCATCGGTTACGATATTGATTCCTTGAACAACTTGTAATGAAAGGAGGACGAATGCCAACTCCTGATCTGCTCGACCCGAATAAGGAACACACTCTGATCTTGGTCAAGCCCGATGGGTTTGCTCGCGGTCTGACCGGAGAGGTCCTGCGTCGCATTGAAGCGAAGGGCTATGTCTTAAAGGGCCTGAAGATTAAGAAGGCCTCCAGGGAACTCCTTGAAGAGCACTACGCGGAGCACCGTGAGCAACACTTCTTTAACGGAATGGTTGATTTCATGAGCTCAGGCCCGCTCGTTGCCATCGTGGTTGAAGGTGACCGCGTGATTGAGGGCATGCGTATCCTCATGGGCACAACAAACCCGACCTTGGCTGCTCCTGGAACTATTCGAGGCGATCTTGGACGCGACTGGGGCTCGAACCACGTGGAGAACGTTGTTCACGGTTCCGATTCCCCGACTTCTGCTGAGCGTGAGATCGCACTGTGGTTCCCTGAACTGTGTTGCTGAGACTATCGTGTATGAGTGTGAACCTGTCCGAGGAGCACGCATCAGCGCATGAAAAAGTGGCGTTTGCATCTGCAGGCGCCACTTTTCTTATTCTTCGCACAGTTTCCACGTATCCTTGACCCGTGCACTTAAAGACCCTGACGCTACGCGGGTTTAAGTCTTTCGCGTCTACGACGACGTTGAAGCTTGAACCCGGGATCACCTGTGTCGTGGGTCCGAACGGTTCGGGTAAGTCGAACGTTGTGGATGCACTTGCTTGGGTGATGGGCGAGCAGGGCGCGAAGAGCCTGCGTGGCTCTAACATGTCGGACGTCATTTTTGCCGGCACATCGGGACGCCCGGCTTTAGGGCGTGCGCAGATTGATCTGACGATCGATAACTCAGATGGCGTGCTTCCCATCGAATACACGGAAGTAACAATCACCAGGACGCTGTTCCGTGGCGGGGGCTCCGAATACGCAATTAACGGTTCACCTGCTCGACTGCTTGATATTCAAGAATTGCTGTCCGATACGGGCATGGGACGTCAGATGCACGTCATCGTGGGGCAGGGGCGCTTAGACTCGATCCTTCAAGCAACCCCGGAAGATCGTCGCGGGTTCATTGAAGAGGCGGCCGGTGTACTGAAGCATCGCCGACGTAAAGAGCGTGCGCTGAAGAAGCTCGCTGACATGGATCAGAATCTCGTGCGTGTTCTGGACCTGACTGAAGAGATCCGACGCCAGCTGGGTCCTCTTGCGCGCCAAGCGAAGCAGGCGCGCAAGGCCTCGTTGATCCAAGCACGAGTGCGAGACGCGAAAGCTCGCTTGCTCGCCGACGATCTTGTGAACGTGCGCGAGAAGCTTGAACGTCAGTCGCATATGGATACCCGTCTCGAAGAGCTGAAGCATGTGCATGAAACCAAGATTGCGGATCTGCGGGCATCGATTGAGGAAAGCGAATGCAATCAAGAAGCTCGCGCTCGCAATGCGAATGATGTGACGCGAGTCTGGCAGGAAGCGACCAGCGTCCATGAGCGTGCGAAGACAACGCTCGCAATCTCTGCCGAGCGCGTCAAACAGTATTCGCGCCCCGAAGCTAACCCGACGGGTGAAGACCCGGATGTCTTGGACCAGAAGGCATTAGCTGCTTCGAATGAGGACGGGGACCTTCTCCAGCGTGTTCAGCAAGCCCAACGTGAATTGAGTAGCCTCGTACGCGCCAAGGAACAAGCGGAAGACGAAGATCAACGCGCAGCCAAAGAACTCGCCAGGGTCAACGCGCTCGTCGCTGACCATCGTGAGAAAGTGGCGCGCCTGACGGGTGATGTTGGGAGTGCTCACGCCCGATTGGAAGCCGGTGAAGCAGAAGCCGGTCGTGCTCGTAGCGCGCTCGAAGCTGCACTCGCGCGAGCTGAAGAAGCGAAGAAAGCCGTTGAGGACGCGCCCGAAGAATCGGGTGGCGATTTCGATGTGAGTCGCGCGCATACGCAGGCGGGCATCCATCGAGATCAGGCACGAGCAAAAGTTGATGCCCTCCTTGCCTCTGAACGCGAAGCTCGCGCCGATCGTGCTCACTGGGAAGCGCGCCGTGATGCCCTGACCCAGCTTCTTGCGCGTGACGATGACACAGCTCACCTGCTCGATCATGAACACGTGCTGGGTGCCGTCCAGGATTTCGTGAACGCCCGCCAAGGAACCGAGAACGCAATCGCGACGCTACTTGGCCCATTTGCGGACGCCGTCGTCATGGATTCCCTGGATTCTGCGCTCACTCAAGCGCGCGACGCCCAGGAGTCCAATAGCGGCCAGTTACGGATGATGATCGCGAATGGGGACGAGGCCTGGCCTACCAAGCAGAAACTACCCGAGGGCCTGACGTGGGCGCGAGAGTGCGTGACACCAGACCCGAAAGTTGCAGCGAGCGTTTCAGCCTTGCTTTGTGGCGCAGTAGTTGCCAACGATCTTGATGCTGCTCAACGTGGCATTGCGGTCGACACAGTGGACGTTGCCGTTACATTGAGCGGAACAATGGTGACTCGTTCAGGTGTTATAGCAGCCGGACAGACAGCCGACTCATTGCTTGCCATCAAAGCCCAACACGAAGCAGCCGCTACGAAGGCCGAGGCAGCACAACACACGTGCGAAGTTCTCTCTGATGAACTCACGGCAGCGAATACTGCGCTGGACGTGGCAATACGCGCAGCGAACGAAGCCCTGAAAGCTCTGCGTGCCCACGACGCCCTGCAGGCTGAACGCGCTCAAAAGACTGCACGACTCCAGTCCGCGCTCGCGGCCAGTGAAGCTGAGGTAGGCCGTGGTCGTGAAGCGCTCAAACGCGCCGAGGATCATGTCGAATGGGCTAAAGAACGTGTTGAAGAAGCGCGATCGAAAGTCGAAACGGTGTCGGAGAGTCCCTCTGAAGACGTCGACGCAGCGCGTGATAAAGCTGAGGTTGCTGCCAGAACGGCGAAAGAAGCCCGTGAAGCGGAAACCTCAGCGCGGCTGGCATTGCGAGCATTGGAAGAACAATCCAGGCAAGTTGCTGCGCGTGCCCGAAACCTTCGCCAGGCAGCAGCAAAAGAGCGCGAAGAGCGGGGCCGTTATGCGAAGCGCGAAGCTCAACGCCAGGTTGCGTTGCGTGCTGCAACGGAGATTGAGGCCGACGCGCGTCGGGCGGTGAATGAGGCTGCCCAGCTGCTTGCTATCGCCTCGGCCCGCCAGACGGCGGTTGGTGAAGAAACTCGGCAGGCAAATGAGCGCGTTGGCGCCCTGCGCTTGGCCTTGGATGAAGAAATGAAGCGCCTAGCCGACGTTACTGGCGAGGTTCAACGTGACGAAATTGCGCGCACTCAACTGGAATTGCAAGCGAGTGATGTTGAGCGTCGAGCAATGGAAGCCCTTGCGCTCGATGCTGACACTTTGATTGAAGAATACGGACCCCATACCCTGGTACCCGTTTTCCCATCGGACCCGGATGAAGAAGTCAACGAAGAAGGCCAGCCTTTTGTTCGAAGCGAACAAGAAAAGGCTTTTGAGAAAGCTTCAAACGAGCTGGTGCGCCTGGGGCGCGTGAACCCCTTGGCTTTGGAAGAACACGATGCTCTGGCTGCTCGTCATGCATTCTTGATGGAACAGGTAAAAGACCTCAAAGAATCGAAAGCCGATCTGATGAGTATCATTACCGATGTGGATCGACTGGTTGAAGAAGCATTCGTTTCCGCATTTGAAGACACGAAGAAACAGTTCGCGCACACCTTTGACGTTTTGTTCCCCGGCGGTACAGGTGACCTGATTTTGACCGACCCAGATTCGCCTCTGACCACGGGCATTGAAATTGAAGCTCGCCCCGCAGGCAAGAAGGTTAAGCGAATGAGTTTGCTGTCGGGTGGTGAACGCTCACTCGCAGCTATCGCTTTCCTCGTCGCGATCTTTAAAGCTCGCCCATCTCCGTTCTACGTGATGGACGAAGTTGAAGCCGCACTCGACGACGTGAACTTGTCGCGTCTTCTGGCAATCTTTAAAGAGCTACGTGAAGAATCTCAGCTGATCGTGATCACGCACCAGAAACGCACTATGGAGATCGCTGATGCGCTCTATGGCGTCTCGATGCGTGATGGTGTGACAGGAGTTGTTTCCCAACGTCTTGCGCGCTCATAATGCCTTGTTAGTTTGAGAGAGCCGTGTCCGCATCTTTATGTTTTCTGCCCGCGCGATAACAAAGACAATGGGTACGCCAGATGGCGTACCCATTGTCTATTCAGTAGCCGCGGCCTGGTCAAATGGAACCGAGACAGCAGATGATCAGTTGTCCTTGTTCAGGAAGTGACGTTCGTCGAGGATCGAGGCGCCCGACAGCATAAGGGCGTCAAGGTTTTGCGTCGCGTGGTGGGCGCAGAAGAACAGTTGGAAGCCGGATGGCATCGTGGCACGCAGCCACGCCTTCGCGCCACACTTGTCGCAACGATCGGCGGCGTTGAGAACCGGGGCCGTTGAGGTTTCTGGCTGAAGTGAAAGCGTTGTCATGTTTCAATCACACACTAAAGAGTCGGTAATGTCGCGTTCACAAGCGATTGTTCACCCTCGGCGCAATCCGTACGCGAGTGTACTCATCATGTGAGCCAGTGGAACACGCGTCATCTGGAAGAATACGGCGAGGTGAAATGGCGCTCATTCGATGATTCTTTAAGATAAGCGGGTGACTTCTTCATCTGACTATTCGGCACGGCACCTCAGCGTCCTTGAAGGACTGGAAGCTGTTCGTAAGCGCCCCGGCATGTACATCGGTTCCACGGACCACCGCGGTTTGATGCACTGTCTCTGGGAAATTATCGACAATGCCGTTGACGAGGCTCTTGAAGGTCACTGCGACACGATCAATGTGCGCTTGCACCCTGATTATTCTGCGTCGGTGGCTGACAACGGTCGAGGTATTCCGGTTGACGAGGTCCCCGGTGTCGGTTTGTCAGGCGTCGAGGTCGTGTACACGAAGCTTCACGCTGGCGGTAAGTTCGGTGGCGGTTCCTATGCGTCATCGGGTGGTCTGCACGGCGTGGGTGCGTCCGTTGTGAACGCGCTGTCCGCGCGTCTTGACGTGCAGGTTGACCGTGGCTCAAAGACATGGGAAATGTGTTTCCGTCGCGGTGAGCCGGGCGAATTCGACGATTCGAAGCAACGCACCCCGAATTCACCGTTCACTCCGTTTGAAGAATCCTCACAGCTGAAAACCGTTGGCAAGGTAAAGAAGAATGTCACCGGTACACGCGTGCGTTTCTGGGCTGACTTTCAGATCTTCCCGTCAACCGAAGGATTCTCATGGGAAGCTTTGTGTGCGCGTGCACGCCAGACCGCATTCCTTGTTCCCGGCCTGACCATCAACTGCTGGGATGAGCGCGCAGAAGAAGAGCTTCACGAGTCATTCCGCTACGACGGTGGCGTCGTTGACTTTACGAACTGGCTGGCCAGCGATGGTCCTGTGACTGACACGTGGCATATTCAAGGTGAAGGAACCTTCACCGAAACCGTTCAGGCACTCGATCCGTCAACGGGACACCTCGCTGCGACCGAAGTGGAACGCACGTGCCAGGTGGATTGCGCCTTGCGATGGGGGATTGGCTACGATACTTCACTGCAGTCATTCGTCAACATTATTGCGACCCCGAAGGGTGGCACACACGTTGCCGGTTTCGAGCAGGCTGTCTTGAAGGTGTTGCGCGCGCAGATTGATAAGAACGCGCGCAAGTTGAAGGTGGGTACCAAAGATGGGCGTCCCGAAAAGGATGATGTCCAAGCGGGTCTGACTGCCGTTGTCACCGTCCGTTTCCCCGAACCGCAGTTTGAGGGGCAGACCAAGGAAATCCTGGGTACACCACAAGTCCGTACGGTCGTGTCTCGTGTTGTCACCGACTGGCTGAATGCGAAGTTTAATTCCTCAAAGCGCGACGACAAACAGCAGACGTCTTCGCTGATGGAAAAGGTTGTCGGTGAAATGAAAGCGCGTGTTTCAGCGCGTATTCACAAGGAAATTTCGCGTAAGAAGAATGCGCTTGAAACATCCTCTCTGCCCGCGAAGCTCGCAGACTGCCGAATGGAAGATGTCTTAGAAACCGAACTGTTCATCGTCGAGGGTGACTCGGCACTGGGCACGGCAAAGGCGGCACGCAACAGCCAGTATCAGGCGCTCTTCCCGATTCGAGGCAAGATCCTGAACGTCCAAAAGGCATCGACAGCGGATATGCTGGCGAACGCGGAATGCGCGAACATTATCCAGGTCATTGGTGCAGGATCAGGTCGAACTTTCGATCTTGATTCCGCCCGCTACGGCAAGGTTATTTTGATGACCGATGCTGACGTCGATGGCGCGCATATTCGCACGTTGTTGCTCACCCTGTTCTTCCGCTATATGCGCCCCATGGTCGAAGCTGGCCGAATTTACGCTGCTGTTCCACCGTTGCACCGCATCGAAGTGAGCGCTAAGGGACGCAAGCCTCGCGAACTGATTTACACGTATTCCGAAGATGAACTCCACAAGAAGCTTGCTCAACTGCGTAAGGCGGGGCGGACATGGAAAGAACCGATCCAGCGCTACAAGGGCCTGGGTGAGATGGACGCGGACCAGTTGGCTGAAACCACCATGGATCGCGCGCATCGTTCCTTGCGACGCATCACCCTTGATGATGAAGACGCTTTGCGCGAAGCAGAAGATGTGTTCGAACTGCTGATGGGTTCCACGGTGGGACCGCGTAAGGATTTCATTGTTGAAGGATCCTCTGGCATCGACCGCATGCGCATCGACGCCTGAAAACTCCCTGTCGCACCGACGCGTCGGGCCTCGTCTTTTCGCACCGTGTGTATTGAGCACCTGGCCGCTGAGACCTAGCACGGAACCTTCCCGCGTATGTGACCAAAGGCCCGATGCGCACGTACACTAGGATCCATGACTGGACTTGCGCAACGTTTGAAGCCACCAGCCTCAGTTTCGTATCCGGGCACCCACATTGGATTGAGGTGGCGTTCGATGATCGCCTCCGACGCTCCGGGTGTTTATGACGTGATTCGCCAGGTTGAGGCTGCTGATGAGATGCATCATCGTATGAGTGCATCCGACGTCGCCGACATGGTGGAAGGTCGCACGAAAGATTTCTGGATCGATGCGCTTGTCGGTATCGATTCAGACAATCGTATTTGCGCAGTCGCAGCCGTTCGAGTCCTCACTTCGCTCTCAGATCATGCTGCCGCCGAGGTCAACGCCTACATTCATCCGCATTGGCGCGGACGTGGATTGGGCCGAGCTCTCCTCTATTGGCAAGATGGTCGTGCCCGTCAAATGCTGGTCGAAACATTCGGAGCGGACTCGAAGGTCCCCGCATCAATTTTCAACTTCGTTGACGCCCACATGACGGATCGTCGTCGTTTGTATATTGCGGCGGGCTTCTACGCGAAGGCTACGTTCCAAGTAATGTACCGCGAGCTTCTGGGGTCTGAAAAGGCTCGGAAGCCTCGCCACGGCTATTCGATCATTCCGTGGTCCGATGTTGATATGGGTAGCGCGAAGGCACTGTACCTGCGTTCTTTCACTGAGCACACCCTGCCCTACTTGCACGAGGCCTGGTGGGAAGAATCTACCTCGCATTTGGATCCTCGCTGGTCGTTCGGAGCAGTATCTGAGCAGGGTGAACTGGCTGGCTGTTTCGTCGTGGGACGCCCCGTTGAACGGTGGGCCGCGACCGGTAAGACAGAGGCATACGCAGAACTTCTGGCCGTCGATCACTCGCATCGTGGGCACGGGCTTTCAACCGCGTTGATTGGTGCAGCGGTGGCGGCGGCCGCTGAATCGGGAATGTCCAGGATCGGATTGGATGTGGATACGAAGAATGCGTCGAACGCGCATTCCATCTACGAGCACCTCGGTTTCCTTGACGGGCCCGCGCAGGTTTTCTATACGATTGACCAATAAGTTGTCCTGCGTCTAAGCGTGCTCGTGGGGAAATACGGGGACGTGAATGTCCCACAATCTGGTGTTGACAAGAAAGGACGCGCATGTCTGACAATGCGTTGACGGGTGAAATCCCGCTGGCTCGTCGTGCAGGCGCGCCCGACGACGTGCCATTCCCGCCGTCCCATCATGGGATTGTCTGGGAAGAACTCAGCATGAATCGTCTGCATGAATTGGCGACGCTGATTGCGCGCATGGAAGCGCAGGATAATCCTCCGTATCGCACCAGTGTCGACGAAGTCGAAGAGATGCTGTCGGCTGAAGGCTGGCGTGGGCTGGCCGGTATGACGACTCGTGGTATCGCGAAGGGACGCATGGTCGCTTACGGTCGCGTTGCAATGCGCCAGAGTGGTCGTGTGGAGTGCCTGTGCGAAGGAGGCGTTGACCCGTCGTTCCGTCGCATTGGCTTGGGCAGTTCGCTGGTTGAATGGCAGGAAGCAGTTTCGCGTCAGATGCTTGCTACAGCGGATACGGATGCGCCGGCTCAGATCACCATGCTTGTCGAGGCGGGTGAAAATGAGCTGGAAGAGCAACTTCAGTTGCGTGGCTTCCACTGGACCCGTTCGTACTATGAACTTCGCGCTGATCTGTCCCAGATTCCTTCGACTCCGGATCTTGGCCGCTATTTGACGATTGAACCTTGGTCGGATGAGTGGGATGAGCCGGCGCGTCACGCCGCGAATCGGCTCTCCGAGATTGAGTGGGGTAGTCCTGCCCTCACTCGCGAACAGTGGCTGAAGGGACGTACTTCTTTCGTCCCGCAGTGGTCGTTCGTTGCCGTGGACCGCAGGGGTGACCGTCCGTGCGTGGTTGGTTTCCTTCTTGCCTCGAAGTACGTCCAGGACTGGGCTGCTCTTGGTTGGCGCGAAGGCTATATCGACCAGATGGGTGTCTTGGAAGAGGCGCGTTCGGATCACGCCGTCGATGCCCTGATTACTTCGTCGATGCGCGCGATGGCAGCCGATGGGATGGATCGTATAGGCGCTGGGCTCGGAAGCGCGAATCATTCCAGAGCGCTTGCCGTCTACGATTATTTGGGTTTTGCGACGGTGGGCCAGACGCGCTTGTACGCGATCGATGTGTGACGAGGCCACGCCGGCACTTTCGCACCGGCGCGAACCGTTGTAGCGCCTTAGCCGATGAGGGTGATCGGAAGAACGACGGGAGTACCTGACCCATCGCGACGTTCGTCAACGTCGGGCAAATCAACGGGGGAGCCATCAGCTGAGGCGCCTCGAGGTTGACGGTCACCCACCCACGCCAAGTCAATGCGATCCTCACCGCGCAGGAAACGCTGGGCGCGGACGCCTTGACCACCGCGACCCTTGACCGGGTAGAGCTCCAGCGGAGTTACCTTAGCGGTCGTCTGACCCGTTCCCGGCAGTGCTCCTTCAGCCGCAGCGACGGTGACGACGAAGGAGTCTGATGATACTGGCAGAGCCCAGAATCCGAGTGCGTGGGCATCATCGTTAAGCTTCATACCAGCCATACCACCGGCGGTGCGACCCTGCGGTCGTACCTTCGACGCCGGCGTACGAAGAAGCTGCGCGTCGGTTGAAATAAAGACAAGATCGTAGTCGTCGGCACACGGTCCGAAACCAACCAGACGATCACCGTCATCCAGTGCGATGACTTCCCATTCGTCACGGGCAAGTACATCCGGCTTCAAGCGCTTCACGGTGCCGTGAGCAGTACCCATCGCATATACCTGGTCTGATGCGGGATCAAGCAAACCGATCGCGGGAGAATCCGTGTGCAAGAGCAGAGATGCGGGCGTGGCTGCGGCCAGCGACAATCCTGTATCGAAGCGGGGGAGTGCGGGTAGGTCCACGACCTCCATGCGGTGAGCAACACCGTCTGCTGTAACAACCGCGATCTGAGAACGTGCGGTCGACGACAATTGTGCTATCCACCCGTCGTGGCTGGCACGAGGCCCCGGTTCTAGCGGGTCTGAGCCTTCAACCCGCGCCAGACCACCGTTCGATGACAGTACAACGACGCACGGGTCATCAGGGATCTGCAGGTCCATTCCCTTGCCGGATTTCGATGTTGCCGGCAACGTAGCAGCCAAGGCGGCGCCCCTTATCGCCTCGTTCCCCGATTCGGCTCCGGCAGACGACAGCAACAGAGTCCGTCGGGGAGTAGCCAGACGCTGAGCAACATCGCGCAACTCAGAGATGACCAGGCCTCGCAACATCATCGGATCGGAAAGAATCTCTTCAAGGTGTGCGATCGTTGCTTGGAGTTCATCGCGTTCGTTCTCTAGCTCGATGCGCGAGAACTTGGTCAAGCGACGCAGGCGGAGCTCCAGAATGTAGTTCGCCTGAATATCGGTCAGGTCGAAGGCAATCTTCAGTCGCTCGCGAGCGGTTTCCACGTCGAAAGATGAACGAATAATCGCAATGACGTCATCAATATCGAGGACTGCGATCAACAAACCTTCAACCAGGTGAAGGCGATCCTGAGCCTTACCCAGACGGAACTTCGTGCGTCGCGTTGTCACGTCAAGACGGTGGTCGACGAATACGCTCAGCATGTCTTTCAAACCGAGGGTACGAGGCTGACCATTGACTAGGGCAACGGCGTTGATCGAGAAGGAATCCTCAAGAGGCGTGCGCTTGTACAGCTGTTGCAGGACCGCTTCGGGGTTGAAACCGTTCTTGATTTCGATGACCAAACGCAGGCCGTGGATACGGTCGGTCAGGTTCTGAACCGACGAAATACCCTTCAGACGCCCGGCATTAACGTTTTCCTTAATCTTTTCGATGACCTTTTCGGGGCCGACCATGTAGGGCAGTTCGGTGACGATCAAACCCATCTTGCGTGCGCTGACGCGTTCGACTCCGACCTTTGCGCGAGTCTTGAAAGCACCGCGACCAGTTTCGTAGGCATCTTTGATTCCATCGAGTCCGACGATGACGCCACCTTCAGGCAGGTCAGGCCCGGGCACGAAACGCATCAGGTCGGCGACGGTGGCATCCGGATGCTCAATCAGATGAATGGACGCTGCGATTGTTTCAGCAAGATTGTGCGGGGCAATATTCGTTGCCATACCAACAGCAATACCGGAAGCGCCGTTGACCAGAAGCTGGGGGAATGCCGCTGGGAGTACCTCGGGTTGCATGAACTGGTTGTCGTAGTTCGGCACGAATTCAACCGTGTCTTCATCCAAACCGGTGACAAGATCCAACGCGGAGGGAGCCATACGGGCTTCGGTGTAACGCGCGGCTGCGGGGCCGTCATCAAGAGAGCCAAAGTTGCCGTGTCCGTCGACTAGGGGAAGACGCAGGTTGAACGGCTGAGCGAGGCGCACGAGAGCCTCGTAAATTGCTGAGTCACCGTGCGGGTGAAGCTTACCCATAACCTCGCCGACAACACGCTGGGATTTCACGTGGCCCTTGTCGGGGCGAAGTCCCATCTGATCCATCTGGAACAGGATGCGTCGTTGCACGGGCTTGAGGCCATCGCGTGCGTCTGGGAGTGCGCGAGCGTAGATGACAGAGACGGCGTATTCCAAGAAGGAGGTTCGCATCTCTTCGGAGACATTGATTTCACTGATGTCTTCGTCCGCAACGGGCAGTGGTTCTACGAGGTCCTTCTTAGCCATATTCGCGATTATCACGGGCGAAAGAACCTCTGTTCGACTCCCACGCCGAACGCGGGCACAATTAGAGGGTGAACACATGGGATCGAATCAATCGAACGGGCTTTTTCCCCCAGCTTGTTACCGCATCTTTGAAGCGCGCGTTGGGTGGTCAGACGCCACGCGCCACTCTTTGCCAGGTGGATGCTGCTTTTGATCAGGGGTCGGTTTTCCGCCACCTGTCATTGGCGACTCTGACTGACAGCGTGCTGATTCATATGCATGTTGATGAACTCGAAGATGGCGGAGCCTCCGTTGGCACGGGGATCTTCCCTCTTTCGCGTTTGGGGACGGTGTCGTCGATTGAGGTCTATCGTGAGGCGATGACATCGATGTTTCCTGCGGAGCTGACCATCTCGGTTGATCTGGGGGCAATGCGTCGTAGCGAAGTTGAGCCCGCTCAATGTGGCGATCCCTCGTGCACAGCGGATCACGGTTACACAGTCGCATCTTTCCCCGATGATTTGAATTTTCGTATCAGCGTCGACGCTGATGGCGTGGATGCAATGACTGAAGCCAGGCAGTTCGTGGACCTGCTTTCATCTGCTACTCGAGCTCACCACTGATCGCCATGGCCACTTCACCCGTTTTGCCTCCCGCATGGGCAGATGTGCCTTCGCAGGCTGACCCGTGTTTGGCTGATGTTTTTGGTGCCGCTTTGGCGTGTGCCGGTCTGCCACTGGGGGACGAGACCGCCCGGGCTCGTTTATCGCTTGACCGTGAAGAGGGGCAGCTCCTGATCATCTTGGTCGATGGCTTGGGCTATGTTCCCTTGATGTCTCACCTTGGGCACGCGTCGACCTTGCGGTCGGTGCGCGATGACATTGTGAGCCTTCACACGATCGTGCCGTCGACGACAGCCGCTGCGATTACCTCTTTTGGAACGGGGGAAAAGCCTGGGAAGACGCGGATGGTGGGCTATGCGGTTGCCCGGGGGGTTTCGGTGATGAATCTTCTGGCGTTTGAGAATGGTCCAGATCCTCTGGCGTGGCAAGAATGCCCGACTTACTTTGAGCGCCTCAATCAGCAGGGGGTGAAGTCCGCAGTTATTTCTCCGCCGACGTTCGCTGGTTCTGGCCTGACGAAGGCTGCCTTAAGGGGTGCGCGCCACGTGGCTGGCAAAACCTGGGATGAGCGTGCCGGTGCGGCTCTGCGAGAGCTCAAGAAAGGTACGCAGGTCGTCTACCTCTACTGGTCAGAAATCGACCATACGGGCCATGGGCATGCAGTGAGCTCCTGGGAATGGTCCGATGCTCTTGAAGCCTTCGACGCCGGATTGGGGCGCCTGCTTCTACGCTTGCCCCGCAATGTGCGTACGGTACTGACTGCTGATCACGGCATGATCGATATTGACCATAGTGCGTTGATTGATCTTGCGGATCGTCCAGATCTTGCCGACGGTGTACGGATCCTTGCCGGAGAAACGCGCGCTGTTCACATTCATACCGAAGCTGGCCGTGAATCCGAAGTGATTGACCGTTGGAAGAATGAACTGAGTGATGTCGCGTGGGTACTCGGTTGCGATGAATCTGCGCCCCTCTTGGGTGAAGGCCCAGGTAATCGCGAAATTGGCGCGGGTATCGCGTTCTTTAATGGACGCGCAGGCCTCGTTGATTCCAGATCACAAAAGCCGGAAATGATCGCGATGCCCGGAGTCCACGGTTCCCTGACCGAAGCTGAAATGCGAATTCCGCTGATCAGGCTTTCCTGAGTCCGAGACGTCAGCAAAAAAAACGAAAACCCACGAGCATCATGCGTCGTGGGTTTCTCGTTTGAAAACGACTACTTCGACTTTGAACCGAATACGATCTCGTCCCAACTGGGAACAGAACGACGACGAGACTTCGACTTCTTCGCGCTAGCTGGCGCTGAAGAGTGAGGCTCTTCAACAAGGTTTTCAAGACCTGGCAACGACTGATCATCATAATCAGCATCCGAATCGGTGGATGCCTTCGTTGTGGGCGCGGTCTTCTTTGCAGAAGGAACCTTCGTCTCCTGGGTCTTCGAGTTGGGAGTTTCCTTGTCGTTTGGTGAAGAAGTACGCGCGCTCGGAATCGGCGTCGATGCGGACAGTGTATCGAGAACAGGGAATTCTAAGCTCTGTGAAAGGTCCTCTTTCTCTTCCTCTTCCTTCGTGCGAGCATGTGCCAAGGAGTAGATGCGAGCCGAAATTGAAGAATCGGTCAGCGTGGCCTGTTCGAACTCTTCGGGGTCAAAATCCTCGTCATCGAGGTCATACTCGATGTCCTGAGGCTTTCCGCGACTCGCATTCAACTGATCAATGATCGCTTCACGTGCGCGAACTTCTTCAAGGTCTGCAGGATCCAACGCCTCGGGGGCGTTTGGCTGCAGGGGAGTGAAGATTGAAGCCGCAGGAGTCGACGACTGGGTTTCAGTCAGCCACTGGGCTTCCTGGTCGATAGCTTCAAGAGGACCGGTCTTCGGCAACAGCCAATTGGCGGCGTGTTCTGACGCCGACTGTATGAACGTCAAGCAAATCTGCCAGGGGCCAATACCTTCGCGACTTGCACTCCATTCCAAAGTCGAGGGATCGACACCGCGTGCGGCCAATCGATCAATGACAAGCTCACCCATCTTCGGGCCGTCCGCTACCGAGCCAATGCGCTTATTCTGCGCGCGCTGGAGTGCGTATTCTTTTTCAGCCTGGATGGGGCTTTCGAAGGAACGCACCATCTCGATATCGCATGCGTGGGATGTGGCGATTTCTTCAGGAGTAGCGCCAGCGCGGAGCAGGCTCTGAATCTCGCGGGGAGAGATTTGCTGACGCGCCGGGCTGGGTGCTGGCTCGAGGTGCATACGATGACGACGGATTGACCCGCGAAGCTCGTCAGTAATAGGGACTTGGTAGCGTTCCCCGTTTGGATCGGTAAAGACCAGCGTTTCGCCGTCTGCGCCGATACCGAGAAAATCGAGCTCGATCATGAGCACCTCCTACAGTTCATCAGCGAAATGTTCTCAAACTGTAGGCACTAATCGTGATTGAACGCGCCGCAAAGTCCTAAGTGGTGGCATTCGTCTCCCAACAGTGTTATATTCCCTCCGCCGATACAGTTCATGATCAGGCTGTAATAATCATGAAATAACCCGCCCGAAGGGACGAAACTCATGGCTACCGATTACGACGCACCTCGTAAGAATGACGATGATGTTGCCGAAGATTCAATCGAGGAACTGAAGTCGCGTCGAGGTGACGCTGGTTCCGCTGAAATCGAAGAAGACGAGACCGAAGCAGCTGAGAATTTTGAGCTCCCCGGTGCTGACCTGTCGAAGGAAGAACTGACCGTTCACGTTATTCCCCGTCAGGATGACGAATTCACCTGCTCGTCTTGCTTCCTCGTCCACCACGCTTCTCAGCTCGCCTACGCTGACGACGCTGGTCTGCCGGTGTGCACCGAGTGTGCGGGCTGAGGCGCTATCTTGTTTTTCTCTCGAAAGAAAAAGGCTGAAGCAACCGACACTCCCGAGCTTGGAGCGCAGGTAGCACCTGAAGAAACCGTTGACCCGCTTGATTTGCCGGGTCCTCGCTCGGTTGGCGAGTGCGATACGTCCAACGGCTACATCGATATGGGCTCCTTGCTTCTTCCAACCGTCCCCGGCGCCCAGTTGCGTACCCAGGTCGGCGATGACGGTCACTCCGTTCTCAAGGTTTTGATCGTTATCGGAGACTCCGGTCTGCAGATTTCTGTTGCTGCAGCACCTCGAAGCGGTGGCGTGTGGGATGAAATCCGCGAAGAGATCCGTGCCGGATTGCTGAAGGATTCTGCAACAGTCATTGATCGCGATACGCGTTACGGGACTGAGCTCCAAGCTGATATTCCAGTCTCCCTTCCGGATGGCCGGCAGGGGACCTCGCGGATGAGGATCATCGGGCGTGAAGGCGACCGTTGGTTTGCGCGCATTGACATTCTTGGCCCTGCGGCTCTGAGCGATGAGGCAGGCAAAAACTTCGAGTCGATCATTGACCGAATCGTTGTCGTTCGCGACGATCAGCCACGCGCTCGCCTTGGGTTGCTTCCTCTTCACCTTCCGAACGAAGAAGTCGAGATTCCTCGTGTCTAAACACAGTTCGCGTGCGTCAGGCTTCTGGAGCGCACTCGCACAACATTTCTCGACGGACAGTCGTCAAAAAGACGAGGCTCTGGATGAGGAACGGACGCGAGCGCGCCGTGGAACCACTCCAATTCGTGACGTTCACAATCGTCAACACGTCACGCTTTTTGGCACGCTCATGTCAATGACCTACCCGCCTGAAGGATCACATTTCATGCTGGTTGGAACCCTGTATGACGGGACGGCCTCCATTGAACTGAGATGGCCGGGACGCATGTCAATTCCGGGGCTGAAAGTCGGCGAACACATTGAGGTTGAAGGCACCGCAGGAATACAAGGAGACGCGCTGACAATCATCAATCCGCTCTACCGCATCATCGCTTCGGAGAGTATGTGAGCGCCTTAGTCGAACACGATGAATCTGCTGGCGTGACCGAGTCTGGTCCGACCTGGATGCGTCAACTCAACGAAGAATCGTTTTCTTTCAGCCAGGCGGTCGGAGGGTGGCGCGGACTCACTGAATCCGTATTGCCAGCCCTTCTCTTCGTTGTCGTTTTCATCATTTTCCACTCGGTCGTCGGCGCATCGGTCGTCGCGGGTGTCGTTGCACTACT
Organism: Pauljensenia sp. OF14-1SRA; assembly: GCF_027694595.1. Taxonomy (NCBI): domain Bacteria; kingdom Bacillati; phylum Actinomycetota; class Actinomycetes; order Actinomycetales; family Actinomycetaceae; genus Pauljensenia; species Pauljensenia sp. OF14-1SRA. The sequence goes on from NZ_JAQEVQ010000012.1 coordinate 47,675, forward strand.
CGCCGTTGGCATCCGTTGTGTTCAGCGTCAGCCACTGACACAATCGCTTTCAGGCGTTATCGGTGTAGGAATCGGCGTGGTTTGGGCTCTTGCATCGGGCAGAGGAGAGAACTTCTACACGTGGGGTCTGATTACCTCGGCAGCTTTCCTTGTTGGCTTCCTTGCGTCGATCGTCGTAAGAAAGCCACTTATCTCCCGGGGCGCTGGGATGTTCTGGGAACTGGAAGCTGGCTGGTATCGCAAAGAAGAGTGGGCCGGCCTTAACCGCCGAGGTCTTCTTCTTACTTGGCTTTGGACAGGGCTCTTCGCACTACGTCTTGGCATTGAGCTTCCCCTATGGCTTGCTCACATGGTTGGCCCATTAGGCATCGCGAAGCTTGTCCTAGGGCTGCCACTGTTTGCCCTCGTCACCTGGCTCACCTGGATGGGCTTAAAACCGTTCTCCCCAACAAAGGCGGATGAGCACCCAGCCCAGGCCTCGTAGCGACGAATCGCGAATCGGGTGAAGGCGGAATTATTCTTCCGACTCGGCTTCCTCTTCGTCGGCCGCTGGCGGAACTTCCACCAACGCTTGGAGAGTCGACAGAGCATTCTTCTCCGTATCGGAAATCAACAGCAACAACTCGTCACCGGACTCAAAAAGATCGTCATTCGATGGCGTGAGCGGGCGACCATCACGGAGCAACGATGTCAATACGGTGCGTGGAGGCAGATCCGTGTCAGAAATGCGCTTGCCAACGATCGGGGAGCCCTCGGGCAAAACGATCGCGTACATCGATACCTCAGCAGAGTTGAACGAGAACAAACGAACCGGAATACCCTCGGACACGGCTTCTTCCACGAGAGCCGTCATAATGCGCGGGGTCGACACCGAAACATCAACGCCCCACGAGCCATTGAACAGCCACTCATTGTGAGGATTGTTCAGACGAGCAACCACTCGCGACACCGCGAACTCGGTCTTCGCTAGCAAAGAAATAACCAGATTAGCCTTGTCATCGCCCGTCGCGGCAACCATCACGTCAGCTTCCGCAAGACCTGCTTCACGCAAAGCGTCGGGAGAACAGGCGTCAGCGAGAACCCAGTCTGCGTCAGCAACCGATGCAACGCGTAACTTATCGGGCTGGTTATCGATCAGAGTGCACTCGTGACCGTGTTCGAGAAGTTCAAGGGCGACGGAGCGACCAACCGAGCCTGCACCTGCGATAACGATCTTCATGCGTATCAGTCCTCAAAGTTCGGGGTGGCCGTCAGAATAGAACGCAAGCGCGTCGACTCTGCTCCACCGATCGCAAAGTACAGCTGGTCGTGTTCTTGCACCACGAAGTCTTGGCGTGCTGGCACGATAGTCCCCAAACGGGATACGAAGGCAATGCGCTCGCCGGTAAGTTCTTCAACTGTCGGGAAAGAAACGCCGTACCATGATGTCTCGGGCGTCGCCGTAACCAAGGAAACCTCGCCCGTGGGGTGCGTCCATGTGACGGCCGCATCCGGGGGAAGCATACGGCGCAGAACTGATTCTGCCGTGCGCTTCACGGTCGCAACCGTTGGGATGCCGAGACGCTCGTACACGTAGGCGCGTTCAGGATCATAAATTCGTGCGACAACGTGTGGCACGTGGAAGGTCTCTTGGGCGATACGCGTCGAAATGATGTTCGAGTTATCACCACTGGAGACAGCTGCGAAAGCATAGGCGTCTTTAATGTCAGCTTTCTTCAGGGCTTCGCGATCCATACCCACGCCGGTGACGCGCTTGCCGGAAAAATCTGACGGCAGACGCGAGAAAGCTTTCGGATCAACGTCGATGACTGCAACTGAATGCCCATCAGCATCCAAAGCGGTGGCGAGGAAAGAACCAACGCGACCGCATCCCATAATGACGAAATGCACGCTCCTAAAATACCCGTATCAGCGTGCTTTCGTCACGTCTGAAGAGGTGGCCTAGAGCGTATGTTCTCGATATCACCTGAAGATTTGCCCCAAGGAGTGCTGTTTTGACGCTAATAGGGCTACGCTTTAGCCCGTGCTGTATAACGTTTTCGCCAGAGCAAAACGTGTTTTGATCGGTCGTCCGATGCGTTCGGACGCGATGGGACACCAGCTTCTGCCTAAGCGCATTGCGCTACCGATCTTCGCCTCAGACGCGCTGTCATCGGTCGCCTATGCCCCCGATGAAATCCTGCTGACCTTAGCATTGGCGGGCGGTTTGGCTGCCATGCAGTCGATTTGGGTTGGTGTCGTCGTCGCTGCGGTTCTTGCAGTTGTTGTGTTGTCATACCGCCAGACCGTGCATGCTTACCCGTCGGGTGGCGGTGACTACGAGGTTGTCACAACGAACCTTGGTCGCACGTGGGGTCTGGTTGTCGCATCAGCTCTGCTGGTCGACTACATCCTGACGGTCGCCGTATCGATTTCGTCGGGTGCTGCCTACATCACGACTGCTCTGCCGTCGCTTGCTGGGCACGAGGTTCTGATCGCAGTTTCGCTTGTCATCATCTTGTCCCTGTTGAACCTGCGTGGCACGAAAGAAGCAGGTGGAGCATTTGCGATCCCGACATACATTTACATGGGTGCGATCGCGCTGATGGTGATCGTCGGCTTCGTGCAGATGGCGACAGGACACCTGGGGAACGCGCCGACAGCGCAATACGAACTGGTTGCTTCCGATCAATTCTCCTCTGGTCTGGCGAGCCTCGCGGGAGCGTTCCTGCTGATGCGCGCGTTCTCTTCCGGCTGCGCTGCGTTGACGGGCGTTGAAGCAATCTCGAACGGCGTGCCCATGTTTAAGCGTCCCAAGTCAAAGAATGCTGCTTCGACGCTTGCACTGCTCGGCTCGATTGCCGCAACAATGATGCTGTCGATCCTGATCTTGGCGCGTGCAACCGGTGTGAAGATTGTCGATGACGCCGTCGAACAACTGACACTTAACGGCCAGCCCGTGGGTGAAGAGACGGTTGTGTCTCCCGCAATTGGTCAGATTGCTTCGGCTGTTTTCGGCCAGGGATCAATCCTGTTCCTCTTGGTGACGACCGTGACCGGTTTGATTCTGGTTTTGGCAGCAAACACTGCGTTTAACGGTTTCCCGACTCTTGCGTCGGTTCTCTCTCGTGATTCCTTCCTTCCGCGACAGCTCTACAAGCGTGGCGATCGCCTTTCATACTCGAACGGCATCGTTGTTCTGGCTCTTGCAGCGATCACCTTGATCGTTGGATTCGAAGCCCAGACGACGCGCCTGATCCAGCTGTACGTGGTCGGTGTGTTTATCTCCTTCACTCTTTCGCAGCTGGGCATGATTCGTCACTGGAACCGTGCTCTGCGTATGCGCCAGACCGGTTCAGAACGAGGCGCCGTGTTGCGCTCGCGTGCGGTGAACATCATCGGCTTTATGATGACCGGCTTGGTTCTGCTGATCGTCTTGGCCACGAAGTTCACGCACGGTGCGTGGATTACGCTGATCATGATTGCGGTCGTCTTCTGCGTCCAGCTCGGCATTCAGCATCACTACACGCAGATTCGTTCTCAGTTGCGCGTCGACGATTGGTCGGCGAAGCGTGCGCTTCCGACCCGCGTTCGTGCCCTGGTACTGGTCTCTAACCTTTCTCGCCCGTCTATGCGAGCTATTGCTGCGGCCCGCGCCTCGCAACCCTCCGCTCTGGAACTGGTGAGCGTCGTTGCCGACGATGACGAGGAAGCCCACATCCGCAAGGAATGGGAAGAATCTGGTCTACCGATCCCGTTGACCCTGCTGTCGAGTCCGTACCGCGACCTCAACCAGGTTGTGTTGCAGTACGTGCGCGGGCGTCGCCGTCGCACTCCGGGCGAAATGCTGGTCGTGTATATGCCCCAGTTCCTTGTCCGTCATTGGTGGGAAAATGCAATGCACAATCAGACTGCGGTGCGTCTTCGTCGTGCCCTCCTGTCTGTCCCCGGCGTAGTGATTACGACCGTGCCCTGGAAGCTAGGCGAAGATGACGAAGTGGAAGGTCGTCAGTTGATTAACGACCCCTTCAAGTCCGATGAGCACTATTCGAGTGCCCACGAAAACAGGCGACCGCCTTCGTTGGCGACGAAATAGAATCGTTTCTTCACATCCAACTCTCCTGTGAGGCTTTGCGGCCATCGGGGATTAGAAAAGGCTTCATATGAACAAGCGCCGTTATCATCACCGCACTGCCACTCCACGCAACGAAGAGATTATTGAGTTGCGTGTTGGCGAGCCGGCTCACGGTGGCGCGTGTGTTGCCCGCGATGCTTCCGGGCGCGTGGTCTTTGTCCGTCACACATTGCCCGGCGAAAAGGTGAAGACACGCGTGACGTCGGTGCAGAAGAACCTTGCGTGGGCTGACGCTGTAGAGGTTCTTGAGGCATCTGCTGATCGTGTGCCGTCCGTGTGGCCACAGGCTGGCCCTGGTGGTGTTGGCGGTGGTGAGCTCGCTCATGTGGTGCCCGCGGGTCAGCGCGCGTGGAAAGAGACGGTTCTGCGTGGCCAGCTTCGTCGCGTTGGTGGCGAGGCTCTGTCTGCCCGCGTTGAGGATCTCGGCGGTGTTACAGTGCGCCCAGCTCCTGGGGACGAGGCCGACCAGACTTTATTGCACCGTCGAACGCGCATCGAGGTCGTCATTGATCGCGCTGGCTTGGCCGGTATGTACACCTATCGTGGTAAAGATGTCATTGCTCTAGATTCGATGCCATTGGCTTCAGAGTCGATTGAACGATTGGGCCTGTGGGGTGCGAACTCTGAATGGGCTCCCTTCTTTGAGCCTGCTGACCGTGTGCGCGTCGTCGCGCCTGACGGTCACTCTCCAGTCGTCGTGACTCCTCGCGGAACATTCAACTCACTGGGTGAAAAGATCACGGAAACGCGATTGCCTTGGCATGTCTGGGTGAACGGTGAGCAACTGGAATACCGCGTTCGTGCTGGGGGCTTCTGGCAGACGCATGTCATGGGCGCTGAAGTTCTTGCAAACGCAGTCATGGGTGTTGCTTGTCTGTCTGAAGGCGACCGGGTGATGGAGCTGTATTCGGGTGCTGGCCTGTTCAGTGTTCCGATGGCAAAGGCTGTTGGTGCACGCGGTCACGTTGTCACCTTGGAAGGTTCTGCGGGCGCGGTCGAGGACGCAGGGGAGAACTGCGCGCCCTTTGACTGGGTTGAACCCTATGTTGGGAATGTCGACACTGAAGGTGTCCGTGAACTTGCAGCGGAGCTAGAAGGACGCCCGGACGTCATTGTTCTTGATCCTCCGCGCGCGGGTGCAGGTCGTGAGGTGACTGAGGTTATTGCTCAGTGTGGTGCATCGAAGATTGTCCTGGTGTCATGTGATCCTGCTGCCGGTGCCCGTGACATGCGCCTGCTCACCGAATCGGGGTATGAATTGGTTAGCCTCAATGCGTGGGATTTATTCCCGCATACGCATCACCTAGAGACAGTTGCTTTGCTTCAACGCGTGAATTGACTCTGTCGGTTCTCTCCCCCTCAGATTGACTTTCGTTTCTTAGGCGTTGGCATCGTTTCGCTGATCCTTGTCGCGGTTTGGCCTTGTCTCTTCTGGTAGCTGAATCGGCTCACTTCGCGTTTTGGCGCTACTGTAGCGGTGTGGGAATGGGGGAGAAATACCCGTGAAAGTGTGGAGCAGATGGAACTCATTGTGAGGGCTCGTTGAATGAAGAGTTATCTTCTGCATGTCGCTGACGAACCCCAGTTTTTGAACTGCAACCAGTCACTCGTCTAGGCGTCGGGAGCATACACTAGAGCTTCACGCGCCTGTCAATCGATATGGAGCTTCATGCAACTCTTGCTTGCCGTCATTTACGTCGCCTTCATCAGCTTGGGCCTGCCAGACTCGCTGTTAGGTGCGGCGTGGCCGTCGATCTATCCGCAGATTGAAGTCCCTGTTTCGTACGCGGGCATCATTTCGATGCTGATTGCAGCGGGCACCATCGCCTCCTCCCTGAACTCCGATCGCCTGACCCTGCGTTTTGGCACCGGCAAGGTGACAGCAACGAGCGTCGTGATGACCGCTGTTGCCCTTCTCGGTTTCTCCTTCTCAACGTCATTCCTTGAGCTTTGTCTTTGGGCGATTCCTTACGGTTTGGGCGCGGGTAGCGTTGATGCGTCGCTGAACAACTTCGTCGCTCTTCATTACAAGTCGCGACATATGAGCTGGTTGCACTGCATGTGGGGCGTAGGCGCCAGCCTTGGCCCGTACATCATGGGGTACGCGCTTACCGGGCATGCTGGTTGGGCTGGTGGGTATCGAATCATTGGCCTGTTGCAGATCGCCTTGGCGGCGTTGCTCTTCATCAGTCTTCCCCTATGGAAGAAAACACCTGTCAATATCGGTGCGGGTGACGCCAACTCCGCGCCCACACACCAGGCGAATGCTGATGATCGTCAAGCGCGGCCTCGTACCCCTGTGACCCCGGCGCAGATTCTTCGCATCCGTGGCGCAAAAGCAGTGATGCTCGCTTTCTTCTGCTACTGCGCGATCGAAGCTACAGCTGGACTCTGGGCTGCCAGCTACCTGAACCTCCACCGCGGAGTATCGGCTGAAGACGCCGCTTCGTACGCAGCGCTGTTCTTCGTTGGTATTACGGTGGGGCGGGCGCTCAGTGGTTTCCTGACCATTCGATTTAGCGACGATCAGATGATTATTGGTGGTGAAGCCTTGATTGTCATCGGTATCGCCACCATGGTGATCCCAGGCCATAACGTCATCGCGTTGATGGGGCTTGTGGTGATTGGTTTGGGGTGTGCTCCGGTGTATCCGAGCATCATCCACGCAATACCTGAGCGCTTCGGAGCGGACAAATCGCAGGCGATTATCGGCGTCCAGATGGCAACCGCCTATGTGGGCACCCTCGCCATGCCACCGTTTTTTGGGTTGATTGCGAACCGTGTTTCTGTCGCGCTATTCCCGTACTATCTCATGCTTTTGCTGTTCGCGATGGCCGCCAGCCACCGCCTGCTATTGCGGATCAGCGCTACGAATACGGACGAGGGCACTGCTTAGCGCTGATTCCCATCTGAACGAGTCATCGATTCGTTTCCATGAGCGCATGGACTATGAGTTGGTCTCACCCTCCCATCAATGCGGTTTCACGTTTGGCCGGTGGTAGACATGGTGTGGATGGACAATATGATTGGCTCGCATGAATTGCTGGCATCTTTTGTGCCTTTCGTTAACTCTGAATCAACATCCGCGGGTTTTTCAGTACACCGATGTTGTTGATTTCTGAGGCGGGTGTTGTGTGCGGGCCTCGTGCGCCACCTGAGGGAAGCCGAGAATTCGCCGAAAAGTCTGAATTCAACGAATCTGTCCCATTTCTACTTGCGGACACCGCGTCAGCAAGTAATCTTGATATCAAGATAATTAAGTATGTGCGCAACAGTGGAGGAGGGGTCATGACATCCGTGAACTCATTCGGAGCACAAACCACCCTGAGCGTTGATTCTCAGGACTACACGATTTACTCGCTTGACGCGGTCGATGGCCTCGACAAGCTTCCGTACTCACTGAAGGTTCTTGCGGAAAACCTGTTGCGCACCGAAGACGGAACAAACATCACCGCCGAGCACATCAAAGCGCTCGCATCGTGGGATCCGGACGGTGAGCCTGACACCGAAATCCAGTTCACCCCTGCGCGCGTCATCATGCAGGATTTCACCGGCGTTCCCTGCATCGTGGACCTCGCAACGATGCGTGAAGCAGTAGCTGACCTCGGTGGCGACCCGACTCTGATTAACCCACTGGCCCCCGCTGAAATGGTCATCGACCACTCCGTTCAGATTGACGTTGCCGGCACCTCAATCGCATTCGAACGCAATGTTGAACGCGAATACGAACGCAACCAGGAACGCTACCAGTTCCTCCGCTGGGGGCAGGGCGCATTCGACAACTTCCGCGTTGTCCCGCCGTCAACCGGCATCGTTCACCAGGTCAACATTGAGCACCTCGCCCGCACGGTTTTCGTCAAGGATGAAGCCGACGGCTCGAAGATGGCCTACCCCGACACCTGCGTCGGCACTGACTCGCACACCACAATGGTCAACGGTCTCGGCGTGCTTGGCTGGGGCGTCGGTGGTATTGAAGCCGAAGCAGCCATGCTTGGCCAGCCTGTTTCGATGCTGATCCCGCGTGTTGTTGGCTTCAAGCTGAAGGGTGAAATCCCCGCTGGCGCAACCGCCACCGATGTCGTGCTCACGATTACGCAGATGCTGCGCGCACACGGAGTCGTCGGCAAGTTCATCGAGTTCTACGGCGGCGGCGTGGGCGCAGTTCCGCTCGCGAACCGCGCAACGATTGGCAATATGTCGCCGGAGTTTGGCTCCACTGCCGCCATCTTCCCAATCGACGAGGTCACGCTTGACTATCTGCGCCTGACGGGTCGGAGCGAAGAATCGATTGCCCTAGTTGAGACATACGCGAAGAAGCAGGGTCTCTGGCACGATCCTTCACGCGAAGCCCGCTATTCCGAATACCTTGAACTCGATCTGTCGACGGTTGTTCCTTCGATTGCAGGCCCGAAGCGCCCGCAGGACCGTATCGAGCTGTCGGACTCGAAAGATATGTTCGGCAAGACAATCGGCACCTACGCGCCGGATGGTCCGCGTGAGGATGTTGAGTTGATGCTAGCCGATGGGACGAAGACTCGCCTGAACCACGGTGATGTGGCGATCGCGTCGATCACTTCGTGCACGAATACGTCGAACCCATCGGTCATGTTGGCTGCCGGTCTGCTGGCACGTAACGCTGTGAAGCGTGGTCTGACGTCGAAGCCGTGGGTGAAGACTTCTCTGGCACCCGGTTCCAAGGTTGTCACCGACTACTATGAGAAGGCAGGCCTCTGGGACGACCTCAATGCTCTGGGCTTCAACCTGGTTGGCTATGGGTGCGCTACCTGTATCGGTAACTCTGGCCCGCTAGCTCCCGAGGTTTCTGCTGCGGTGAACGACAACGACCTCGCTGTCGTGTCGGTTCTGTCGGGCAACCGTAACTTCGAAGGTCGCATCAACCCCGACGTGAAGATGAATTACCTGGCGTCCCCGCCACTTGTCATCGCCTACGCGTTAGCTGGCACGATGGACTTCGACTTCGAGAATGATCCGCTGGGAATCGACCCCGCAGATGGTTTAGAAGTGTATCTGCGTGATATCTGGCCGGACGCCGACGAAGTGCAGAAGACAATTGACGCGTCGATCAACCGCTCCATGTTCGAAAACGACTACGCGGATGTCTTCGCTGGCGATGAACGCTGGCGCTCTCTGAACACCCCCGAAGGCGATGTTTTCGCATGGGAGGAAGAATCCACCTACGTGCGTAAGCCCCCGTATTTCGAGGGCATGGGCTTGGAGCCTGCTCCAGTCTCGGATATCGAAGGTGCTCGCGTTCTGCTGAAGCTCGGCGACTCGGTGACAACCGATCACATTTCGCCGGCTGGCGCTTTCAAGCCGGAAACCCCCGCAGGGCAGTACCTGATGAGTCACGGAGTCGAGCGCAAGGACTTCAACTCCTACGGTTCTCGCCGAGGCAACCATGAGGTCATGATCCGCGGTACGTTCGCAAATATCCGTATTCGTAACGAGATGCTTCCCGGTGTTGAAGGCGGTTTCACGAAGAACTTTGCTCGCCCGGGTGCACCGGTTTCAACCGTGTATGACGCCAGCGTCGACTATCGCGCCATGGGCACACCCCTCGTTGTCCTCGGTGGCAAGGAATACGGTTCTGGCTCGTCGCGTGACTGGGCAGCAAAGGGAACCTCGTTGCTCGGCGTGAAGGCCGTGATCGCTGAATCCTTTGAACGTATTCACCGCTCGAACCTGATCGGCATGGGCGTCTTGCCCTTGCAGTTCCTCGAAGGGCAGACGCGTGACTCTTTGGGATTGACCGGTGATGAGGTCTTCTCAATCCACGGTGTCACCGCATTGAATCAGGGCATAACCCCGCAGGTTCTGACGGTCGAAGCCCTGCGCGAAGACGGTACCTCCGTTACCTTCGATGCGCGCCTACGTATCGATACGCCCGGTGAGGCTGACTACTATCGACATGGTGGCATCCTGCAGTACGTTCTGCGGGGCCTCGCTCAGCGTGACTAATAAAGAACACGCGCGGTAAGACGGGTGGGGAGGCAGAAGGAAGAATTCCATTGCACTGACGAATGAATCGTGCGTGGAGCTATGGAGTGCGTGTCCAGCCTGCTCGTGGCGAGGACGATAAGTGACGCCCCCGCTATACATTCCGCGCCGGAAGCGCTTACTACTTCGTTTTCTTTCAACGGCTAATACTGCGGATAAAGAATGCCTGATTGATGGCACGCCACCCTACGTTACTGTGCGCTACCGAGTTGGTAGTTGCCTTCAAGGTTGTGCGAGTGAATTATTCACGAGGCCTGGAGGCCGCATACCACGCTGCACCGACGATGCCGGCGGTATTACGAAGCTCAGCCGGGACCATCTTTGTCTTCAGATCAAGCAGCGGCATGAACTTCGCGTGGTTCTTCGACACGCCACCGCCGACCACGAACAGGTCGGGGCTGAACAACATTTCAACGTGACTGTAGTACTTCTGAAGGCGCTTCGCCCACTTCTTCCACGACAGATCCTGAAGCGTCTTCTGACCGGACGAGGCGCGGGTCTCGGCGTCGTGGCCGTCGATCTCAAGGTGGCCGAGCTCAGAGTTGGGGACGAGCTTGCCGTCCATAATCAGAGCCGAACCGATGCCTGTACCGAGCGTCGTTACAATGACCAGACCCGGGACATTCTTCGCAGCACCGTATACGACCTCTGCCAGACCAGCAGCATCAGCGTCGTTGAGTGGAACAACCGTGCGACCAAGGTGCTTTTCCATCAGCTCAATGACATTCACACCAACCCACGACTCATCCAGATTCGCCATAAAAGGAATAACGCCGTGAATCACTGGAGCTGGGAAGGTAATTCCGACAGGAATATCGGAGGCAACCTCAAGACCTTCAAGAAGCTGACGGCAAACATCAGCAACTGCATCAGGGGTTGCAGGCTTGGGCGTTTCAATGCGAATACGTTCGCCGATGAACTCACCAGTTTCTAGGTCGACCAGCGCTGCTTTCACGCCAGATCCACCAATATCGATTCCACATCCAACGGTCGTCATTGTGCGAATGATCCCTTCCGAAACATCATTGTTCGACTCAGTCGATATCGTATCGTAGCGCCGAGCAACAAGGCTACGCGAACAGTTACGTCCGCGCGGCCTCGTCGATCAGCAAAAATGTGCCAGCCTCAGACTTACGGAAGCGTCAAAATCTCCGCACCGTCTTCGGTGACAACGATGGTGTGCTCAAACTGAGCAGTACGTGAACGGTCAGCGGTCACAATGGTCCAGTCATCGTCCCACTGCTCCCAATCAATGCCACCAAGGGTCAACATCGGCTCAATCGTGAAGACCATACCGGGCTCCATCATCGTCGAATACGCGGGTGCAGCATCGTAGTGAGGAACAATCAGACCTGAGTGGAAAGCCTCGCCCACACCGTGCCCCGTGTAATCGCGGATCACGCCGTAGTCGAAACGCTTCGCATAACGTTCAATGACACGACCGATCACGTTGATTTCACGACCCGGACCAACAGCCTTAATGCCACGCATCATCGCTTCATGCGTGCGTTCAATCAGAAGATGCGATTCCTCGTCGACCTTGCCAACCTCGAACATCGCGCAAGTATCACCGTGAACACCATCAACATAGGCGGTGATATCAACGTTCACGATGTCGCCTTCTTCCAACGGATGATCGTCGGGAATGCCGTGGCAGATGACCTCGTTGATCGACGTGCACAAAGACTTCGGGAAACCCATATAGCCCAAGCATGACGGGTAGGCATTGTTGTCAATGAGGAACTCGTGGCCAATACGGTCGAGTTCGTCGGTCGTCACGCCCGGTGTGACGCTCTTGCCCACAGCCTCCAGAGCCTGAGCAGCAATACGGCCCGCGTGACGAATACGCTCGATCGTCGACACGTCCTTAATATCCGACGCAGTCACGCGCTCCGGACCCTCGTGGAACATGTATTCAGGACGATCAATATGAGATGGGACTAAACGAACAGGGGAGATAGTTCCCGGTTTCAAGCTTCCAAGTGGCGCACGCTTGGCTAAATCAGATGCATGAGTCATACCAATAAGACTAGTCCTTTCGTTCACCTCGGGCAGATGGCCAGGCAACGAGGCTCCTATATGACGCTGACTGGGGCAGACAACGAAGATATGAAGCCAGCGTGAGTGACCCCATGTGGACGACAACGCAGTATCTTGCAGGCTCGGACTATCATGGCAGGGCATATAGTGCGTTCAAAACGAGATCTAATTGGAGGAAACAGGACATGGCCCAGGAAGCCCCTGACCTCAATCCACTGGATAGCGCAGCCGTCGACGCCCTCGTCACAGCTGCACTTTCAGATATTGAAGCCGCATCTTCACTCGAAGAACTCAAGGCCACAAAGCAAGCGATCCTTGGCGACAACGCCCCGCTGGTCGCAGCCAACCGCATCATCGGTTCCCTCGAACCCACAGACCGTGGCACGGCAGGTAAGAACCTCGGTGGCGCTCGTGGCCAGATTTCGAAGGCTCTCGCCGCCCGTCAAGAGGTGCTTGAAGCTGAGAACGAGGCACGTGTTCTTCGCGAAGAATCCGTCGATGTGACTGCCGGTGGACATCGCACGGTGACGGGTGCACGTCACCCGATCGAGACTCTCATTGAAGAGATCGAAGATGCGTTTACATCCATGGGTTGGGCTATCGCTGAAGGCCCCGAAGTTGAACACGAATGGTTTAACTTCGACTCCCTGAACTTCGACATCGACCACCCGGCTCGTCAGATGCAGGACACGTTCTACGTTGACGGCACTTCTGCTGGCGGTCAGAACGCTGATGATGGGCACCTCGTGATGCGTACTCACACGTCGCCGGTGCAGTCGCGTGCCATGCTTGACCGTGGTGTCCCGCTGTACGTCGCATGCCCGGGCAAAGTGTTCCGTTCTGACGCTCTCGACGCGACGCACACCCCGGTCTTCCACCAGGTCGAAGGTTTGGCCGTTGATAAGGGCCTGACCATGGCGCACCTGAAGGGCGTACTCGATCACTTTGCTCAGGCAATGTTCGGTCCCGAAGCGAAGGCGCGCCTGCGCCCGTCGTTCTTCCCCTTCACTGAGCCCAGCGCCGAACTTGATATTTGGTTCCCGCAGAAGAAGGGTGGCGCCGGCTGGATTGAAGTCGGTGGTTGCGGCATGGTGAACCCCAACGTTCTCAGGGCAAACGGAATTGACCCGGAGGTCTACACCGGTTTCGCATTCGGTATGGGTATTGAACGCACCCTCATGCTCCGCCACGGAATTGCTGACATGCACGACATCGTTGAAGGTGACGTTCGTTTCAGCCAGCAGTTCGGTTTGATTGGAAAGGGACACTGACATGCCAATGGTTCCGATTTCTTGGCTCGCCGATCACGTCGAGGTTCCCGCTGAGCTTGATGCTGCGCAGCTTGCAGCAGCGCTGGTGAAGGTTGGTCTGGAAGAAGAGGCAATCCACCCCGCAAAGGTCACCGGTCCGCTGGTTGTTGGCAAGGTTCTGACCCTGGTGAAGGAAACTGCCTCCAACGGCAAGACTGTCAATTACTGTCGCGTCGACGTTGGTCAGTACAACGACGAGCCGGGTACCGGTAAGGAACCTTCGGATCTGCCAAGCCGTGGCATCATCTGCGGTGCTCACAACTTCGTTGAGGGCGATCTCGTTGTTGTTTCCCTGCCCGGTGCAGTTCTTCCCGGCGATTTCGCGATTGCAGCGCGTAAGACCTACGGTCACATTTCCGATGGCATGATTTGCTCCGCCCGCGAACTGGGACTGGGCAACGAGCACGATGGCATCATCGTGTTGCCGAAGTACTTCCCGGACCGTGAGATTCCTGCTCCGGGTTCTGACCTGCTCGGTTTCCTCGGCTTGGGCGAAGAGACTCTTGAGATCAACGTGACCCCTGACCGCGGTTACTGCTTCTCAATGCGCGGTGTCGCACGCGAATTCGCGCACTCGACGGGTGCGAAGTTCACGGATCCTGGTCTGGTTGGAAACCTCGTCGCTTCGGTGCCCCAGGCAACCGCTGACGGATTCGAGGTGCGTATCGCAGACGACGCGCCGATCCACGGTAAGCCCGGTGCGGACCGTTTTGTCACCCGCATTGTTCGTGGCGTGAACCCCTCGGCTCCCAGCCCGCGTTGGATGATCGAGCGTCTCGAAGCAGCAGGAATGCGTAGCCTCTCCCTGGCCGTTGACATCACCAACTACGTGATGCTCGACCTTGGGCAGCCAATGCACGCCTACGACCTGAATGCTCTTGAAGCTCCGATCGTTGTCCGTCGCGCACGCGCCGGTGAGCGTCTGACCACGCTGGATGAGGTCGATCGGCAACTGGATCCGCAGGATCTGCTGATCACGGATTCTCCGAACGGTGAAGGATCACGCATCATCGGCATGGCCGGTGTTATGGGTGGCCAGTATTCGGAGGTCGAGGATTCCACGACGGATATTCTCCTCGAAGCCGCTCACTTTGATGCGGTGTCGGTCGCCCGTACCGCACGTCGTCACCACCTGCCGTCTGAAGCGTCGAAGCGCTTCGAACGTGGCACTGATCCCCAGCTTGCTCCTGTCGCAGCTCAACGAGCTGTTGACCTGCTGGTTGAGTACGGCGGGGGAACGGCAGATGCAGCAGTGTCCGACTTCAACGAAGTCGCGCCGGCCTCGTCAATTCGTTTCCCGTACACCGATGCCGCCCGCTTGATCGGCGTTGACTACTCGAAGGAACGCGTTGAGGAGCTTCTCACTGAAATTGGTTGCACGCTCGACGAAATCGAAGATGGAATCTTCAACGTGACCGTTCCGACGTGGCGTCCCGACCTGACCGGTTCTGCCCACCTAGTCGAGGAAATTGCGCGTCTTGACGGTTTCGACACTATTCCGTCGATTCTGCCGTCGGCTCCTGCCGGTGCTGGTTTGACTGAAGCTCAGCAGGCGCGTCGTCACGTTTCTGCGTTGCTTGCAGCTTCTGGTTTGGTTGAGGTTCTCAGCTATCCGTTCGTTTCGGATTCCTTTGATCGTCAGCGTCTCGCTCAGGGCGATGAACGTCGTCAGGCTCTGAAGCTTCGTAACCCGCTTGCGGATGATGCACCCCTGTTGCGCACCTCGATCATTGACACCTTGCTTGACGCTGCCGGACGCAACGTTGCACGCGGTAGCGACCGCGTGGCGCTGTTTGAAACCGGACTTGTTGTTCGCCCTGCAGGCACAGTTCCTGCCGATCTTCTGAGCGCTGAACAGCGCCCGACTGATGAGGAACTTGCTGGACTGCGTGCTGGCACTCCTGCTCAGCCGTGGCATGTGGGTGTTGTCCTTGCCGGTCGTGCCTCGGCTTCGCCGGTTGTCGAGCCTGCTCGCACGTTCGCATGGTCGGATGCGCTTGAGACGGTCGAGAATATTGCGTCTCTTCTGGGCGTTCGCATTGAGGTCACTCGCGCGTGGGATGCCGACTACAAGAAGGTGCCCGGTCCACTGATGCCTGAACCTGCATCGGATCCGGCTGATGTTGCTCCGTGGCATCCGGGTCGTGTTGCTCGCGTATTCGTCCGCCGTGGTCGCGATTTGATTGATATCGCGATGGCTGGCGAACTTCACCCCGGCGTGTGCAAGTCGTTTGGCTTGCCGGCCCGTTCGTGCGCCGCAGAGATTGATCTGTCTGCTCTGATTGAGGCGATGAGCGGTGAGCCGACGCAGGTGAAGCCCGTCTCGACTTACCCGATTGCGAAGGAAGACATCGCTCTTGTTGTGTCGAAGTCGATCCCTGTTGCTCGCGTCGAGCAGGTTGTTCGCCAGGGCGGGGGAGCGTTGCTTGAAGAAGTAACGCTGTTCGACATTTTCGAATCCGAGACACTTGGCGCTGACGTTCGCTCGCTGGCGTTCGCTCTGAAGTTGCGTGCGCCGGATCGCACGCTGAGTGCCGACGAGGTTCGTAAGGTTCGTGAAAGTGTCGTCGCGAAGGCGGGCAAGGTGCTGGGAGCACAGTTGCGCTCCTAGTTAACGAGGCCCCTGACGGGCCACGATGACCGATAGAACAGCCGGGCTGGAGTCCGAGCCTTGTGTATCTTGACTCAGTACGAGATATCAGCGCGACTCCAGCCCGGCTTTCTGCCACACTTATAGCTATGCATATCCTTGTCACTGCCTCTTCAAAGCATGGTTCAACAAACGAAGTTGCCGACGCGATTGCGAGGCGACTCGAAGATGCCGGTCACACGGCTGATCGCATCGCGCCGGAGGATGTTACTTCTGTTGACGCTTATGACGCTGTGATTTGCGGTTCGGCTGTTTATATCCTGCAGTGGATGGATGAAGCGCACGATTTCATGGATCGTTTTAGTACCCAGCTTGAAAACAAGCCCGTGTGGGCATTCTCGGTTGGTATGAATGGTGTTCCGAAGCATGCCCCTCAGGATCCGACTCGTATCGGCCCGCTTCTGACTCGCGTCAGTGCTATTGATCTTCATTCTTTTGCTGGTCGCTACACCCCATCGTTGCTTTCGTTGCGTGAACGCTCGGTTGCGCGTCTTGCTGGTGTTGTGGAAGGCGATTTCCGCGACTGGGATGAGATCAACGAGTGGACTGATTCGATTCTGAAGGAGCTCGAACAGCGCTGATTTCGGTGCCTCGCACCATTGTGCAATTTATGCATAGTTGTGTATAATCATGCATATGGGAGATCGAAGCACACAAACGCCCGCTGCGCGGCGTGAAGCAATTCGTTCAATTCTTGCTAGCGGATCAATCGGTTCGCAAAAGGATCTTCGCGATCTGTTGCGTGAGCAAGGTATTGACGTTACTCAGGCAACTCTGTCGCGCGACCTTGTCGATATGCGTGCGACAAAGATTCGTGTGGCTGACGGCACTCGCATCTACTCCGTTCCCGATATTGATGGGGGAGCAACCCACGAAGGTGAAGCCGGACATGAACGCTTGCAGAAATGGTGCCAGTCGATCCTCGTTACCTCAATCCTTGTCGACCATCAGCTGGTGCTCAGGACAACGGTTGGGGCAGCTAATCTCTTGGCGTCAGCTATTGACGCTGTTCGTCTTGACGCGGTTGCGGGAACAATCGCGGGCGACGACACAATCCTTGTGATTTGTCGATCTTCTGAAGATGCGCAGCAGACGCAGTCGTACCTGATGGATCTTGCTGAACCCGGATCTTCCACTCACTGAACCCACACTTTTCTTATTCACTCCACTCTCACACTTTCATCAGAGAAGGAATACAACATGGCAGAGCATAAGGACCGCGTTGTCCTCGCATACTCGGGTGGTTTGGACACCTCCGTTGCTATTGGTTGGATCGGCGAACAGACCGGTCGCGAGGTCGTTGCGGTTGCAGTTGACGTGGGGCAGGGCGGCGAAGACCTCGAGGTCATCCGCCAGCGCGCACTCGACTGCGGTGCGGTGGAAGCCTACGTCGCAGACGCTCGCGACGAGTTCGCCAACGAATACTGCATGCCGGCACTGAAGGCGAATGCCCTCTATGAAGGTAAGTACCCGCTGGTTTCAGCTCTGTCCCGTCCCGTGATCGCCAAGCACCTGGTGAAGGCTGCGCGCGAATTTGGTGCACACACTGTTGCTCACGGTTGCACCGGCAAGGGTAACGACCAGGTGCGTTTCGAGGTTTCGATTACGTCGATGGCCCCCGACATGGACTGCATCTCGCCGGTTCGTGACCTTGCGCTGACGCGTGACGTTGCTATCGAATACGCCGAGAAGCACCACCTGCCGATCGAAACGACGAAGCATAACCCGTTCTCGATCGACCAGAATGTGTGGGGTCGAGCAATCGAAACTGGCTTCCTTGAAGACCTGTGGAACGCGCCGACCAAGGACGTCTACGTTTACACCGATGATCCGACTTACCCGCCACTTCCGGATGAGGTTGTCATTTCCTTCGAAAAGGGCATCCCGGTAGCCATTGACGGTCGCGCAGTCACCCCGCTTGAAGCAATCCAAGAGCTGAACCGCCGTGCAGGCGCTCAAGGCATCGGTCGTATTGACATGGTCGAAGATCGTCTGGTTGGCATCAAGTCACGTGAGATTTACGAGGCCCCCGGTGCTCTCGCTTTGATCGAAGCACACCAGGCTCTGGAATCCATCACCCTCGAACGCATGCAGCGCCGCTACAAGCGTGGCCTTGAGCAGATGTGGGGTGAATTGGTCTATGAAGCCCAGTGGTACTCACCGTTGAAGAAGTCCATGGATGCGTTCATTGAAGATACTCAGCAGTATGTGACCGGTGATATTCGTATGGTTCTGCACGGTGGCCGTGCAACTGTGAACGGACGGAGTTCCGAGGCCTCGCTGTATGACTTCAACCTGGCAACCTACGAGACTGGCGATAGCTTCGATCAGTCCTCGTCGCGTGGATTCATTGATATCTACGGTCTGCAGTCGAAGCTTGCGGCTGCTCGTGACGTCCGTCTGGGTAACTCGCAGGGCTACTGAGCAGACGCTCGTTTGGTCAGACAAACACTGATATGCACGTGTGCCCAAGGTTAATTTCCTTGGGCACACGTGTTTTCTTTATCGAAGTGTGCCCAATGGACACCGGGGCGTGGCACGTTCTTTCGCTAGAGTGGTCACGATGAAAGAGTCGGTTGAGTTTCTACGCAGGTATCGGGCGAAGACGACGCCTGAGCGTCGAGCCTTAGATATCGTCACCATTGCAATCTTCTTTCTAGGATTCGCAGGCCAAGGCGTACGTAATATCGTTGGCTTCTACGGGTCTTCCGTTGTCATGGTGACACTATTCGTTGCTTTGGCATATCTGATGCATCTCAATCAGATTCGTTTCACACAGGCTGCGTATCCACTTGCCACACTGCTGTTCGTCATGTGGTGCGCTTTATCGGTCATATGGTCGCAATATCCGCATTATTCTGCGATGTTTGCCGTCGTGACAATCGGCGTGACTCTTACAGGTTTGGCGATTTCTGCCTGCTACACGTTTACGGAAACAGCGAATCTTCTCATCGTTTCGTTCAAGGTCATTCTGATTGTTTCCTACGCTCTTGAGCTGTTCACCGCTCTTATCTGGAAACAGCGCTTAGCTCCGATTCCAATGATCCGTGCTGGGGAATCCGTGCCCGATATGTCCTATTGGGTTTATGGAGATCTTTTTAATGGCGGCCCTATTCAAGGCTTCCCCGGCAATCGGAATCCACTTGCGTTTATTGCGTTACTGTTGATTCTCTGTTTGCTTGTCAAATGGATGTCAACGTATAAAAACACGACGTCAACGATTATCTGGCTGATCATTTCGATTGTGACAATCACTCTGACGCGTTCAGGAACGGTCACCGTCGCCGTCATCATCTGTATGGCGATCGCAATGTCCTTCGGTTTGGTGAAGTCGGTGACGCGTCCTCATCGTCCCGCCCTGATTTCTTTGATTACCTCGCTGACTCTGACAGGAGCGGTGATCGCACTGTTTAATCGTTTGGCGATCACTGACTTCCTTGGTCGTTCCCCGGATTTTTCAGGTCGTGGTGACATCTGGAAGGCGCTTGTTCCCATGTGGAGCCAGCATCCGATTCTCGGATGGGGCTTCACTATTGGCTATCAGGGGGATGTGCCTGTTTTTTCGAATTTCATTCGTCGCGGTGATGGAACTCCGACAACTCAGGCTCACAACTCGTTTATCGAGGCCCTTTTCCAGACAGGCATTATCGGAGTCTCAATTCTGAGTGTCGCCGTTGCGACGGTATTCTTCGGCACGTTCATTTACGCTGTGCGCCATATCGATGAATCCCGCAGGGTTGTAATGCCAGCAATGATTGCTTCGGCATTGATTATTCAGTCGACGGTTGAATCTCGCCTTTTGTTTGAAGGCAACTGGATTCTTTTTGTCATCTTGGCAGCATGGGTGGCGAAGAAACAACCGTTTGCTTCACTGTTTGCAAAATATGGTCCGTTTAAACGTCTCGCGAATTGGAGTTTGTCGCGAGGGCAAGGAATGATGAACCCGTGACTTCACAAGAGAGAACAACACCGACCGCTTTGTGGGGTGGCCGTTTTTCCGGTGGTCCCGCGCAGGCGCTCGCAGCCCTTTCAGTTTCTACCCATTTCGATTGGCGTCTAGCGCATGTGGACATTGCTGGTTCTCATGCCCACGCTGACGCGCTGTATGAGGCTGGCCTCTTAAGCGATGATGAAATCGATGCGATGCATACAGCGTTGGCGCAATTGGATGCCGATGTCGCGTCGGGTGCGTTTGTTCCATCGCCGGACGATGAGGATGTCCATACGGCACTCGAGCGTGGTTTGCTTGAGCGTGCAGGTAGTGAGCTTGGCGGAAAGTTGCGTGCGGGGCGTTCGCGTAATGATCAGATTGCAACACTGATCCGCATGTACCTGCGTGACGAGACGCGCCATATTGCGAGCCGCGTCCTGGATGTTGCGGACGCGATTATGTCGCAGGCTGAACGTGCTGGTGACGCTGTTATGCCGGGGCGTACTCATATGCAACACGCACAACCCGTTTTGGTGGCGCATCATCTGATGGCACATGCCTGGCCTCTGATTCGCGACGTTGAACGTTTTGCCGATTGGGATAAGCGTGCCGCGATTTCTCCCTATGGTTCGGGCGCTCTGGCAGGTAATACTCTCGGCATGGATCCGCAGGCTGTTGCTCGTCAGCTCGGCTTTGATGATTCGGTGGATAATTCGATCGATGGAACCGCGTCGCGTGACATCGTTGCGGAGTGCTCTTTTATCCTTGCGATGATCGGCGTTGATATCTCCAGGCTCAGCGAAGAAATCATCATGTGGAACACCAAGGAATTCGACTACGTGACTCTCGATGATTCCTTCTCAACAGGATCATCGATCATGCCTCAGAAGAAGAATCCCGATGTGGCTGAACTCGCCCGCGGTAAGGCTGGTCGCCTGATCGGTGATCTGATGAGCCTATTGACGGTGCTCAAGGGCATCCCGCTGGCATACGATCGCGATCTTCAAGAAGACAAAGAACCGGTCTTCGACCAGCTGGATACGCTCGATGTTTTGCTGCCCGCTGTGTCGGGAATGGTGGAAACGATGACCCTTAACTTAGAGCGCATGGCGGAGCTCGCACCTCAGGGATTCTCGCTTGCCACGGACATTGCAGAATGGCTTGTGCGTAGGGGAGTGCCCTTCCGTAGCGCGCACGAAATCTCTGGAGCTTGCGTCAAGATGGCAGAGCGACGTGGCGTCGAGCTTGCTGATCTCAGCGATGAAGAATTGACCTCGGCCTCGTCGCATCTGACCCCGGATGTCCGCGAAGTCCTGAACGTCGTAGGATCTGTATCCGCGCGACTTGGGAAGGGCGGAACTGCTCCTGTTCGCGTTGAGGAACAACGACAAGCACTTGCTGTCCGTATTGCTGGATGCCGTGAATGGGCGTCCACCCCAACCCGCTAAGATAGCCTCGGCTACTTCGAGCCGAAATGGAAGGAATTTAAAGTGACCGACATTCTGGATGACCTCCAGTGGAGGGGTCTCATCGCCCAGCACACCGACATTGATGCTCTTCGCGAGCACCTGAACGCCGGGCCGGTCACCTTTTATTGTGGCTTCGATCCGACTGCAGCTTCTCTGCATCACGGACACCTTGTTCAAATTCTTCTGATGCGTCACCTGCAGCTGGCCGGTCATAAGCCACTTGCACTTGTTGGTGGGGCAACCGGTCAGATTGGCGATCCGCGTCAATCGGGTGAGCGTCAGCTACAGCCGACCGAGGTCGTTCGCGGTTGGGCAGACAATTTGCGCAACCAGATCTCGCGTTTCCTCGATTTTGAAGGAGCAGCCGCGGCGACGATGGTGAACAACCTCGACTGGACTGAGGAACTAAGCGCCATTGATTTGCTCCGCGGTATCGGTAAGTACTTCCGCGTTGGCACGATGCTCGGTAAGGACATCGTTGCGCGCCGTTTGGCATCGGATGAGGGCATTTCCTACACGGAGTTCTCCTATCAGATCCTGCAGGCGAACGACTTCCTTGAACTGCATCGCCGTTACGGTGCCACTCTTGAAACCGGCGGTAACGATCAGTGGGGCAACATGATTGGTGGCGTTGACTTGATTCGTAAGGTTGACGGCGATGTGTCGCACGTGCTGACGACCCCGATTATTACGAAGGCTGATGGCACGAAATTCGGTAAGTCCGAGGGCGGTGCGATTTGGCTCGACCCGACGATGATGAGCCCCTACGCCTTCTACCAGTTCTGGCTGCAGGTTGAGGACGCCGATGTTGTTCGCTTCCTGAAGATCTTCACCTTCCTTGACCGTGCTCGCATTGAAGAGCTTGAGGTTGAGGTTGCAGAGCGTCCTCATGCGCGTGCAGCCCAGAAGGCTCTGGCGGCTGAGGTGACGAAGCTTGTTCACGGTGAAGAAGAGTATGAGCGTGTTCTTACTGCAACCAACGCCCTCTGGGGTGGCGGAGATCTGCGCGCAATCGATGCGGACACCTTGGCTTCTGCTACGTCGGACCTTCCTCGCGCAACTCTGAAGCTCGGTGAGGCAACGATGGTTGACGCGTTGGTTGAAACCGGTTTGGAAAAGGGACGAGGCGCCGCACGTCGCACGATTGATTCCGGTGGTGCCTACCTGAACAACGTCAAGTTTGAGGACGTGGAAGCTGTGTTCACGGCTGACGACGTTCTAGCTGGTCATCGACTGCTGATCCGCAAGGGCCGTCGCAACCTTGCTGTCATCGAATTCGACGACTGAAGCGTCCGTATGGGAATCGCATTGATTTCCTGATTGGATTCACCGGTGGGGCGGAAACGTAGTGTTTCCGCCCCACAGTGCGTTTCTAACAGGTAATTGCATCTCGATAGTGGTGCTTTGCTGAGTTGTTACCGGACAATTTGTGTGTCTATTGGTGGCGTGTCGTGTTGTTTTAGGGTTTGTATCTGCCTGCCCAGGTTTGCGAACTGTCCCAGGATTTGTTCCGTTTGAGTAGACGGGAAAATCGGATTATGCCCAGTGTTCTTTGACGTAGTGGTCGCCGTGTACGCACGCAAGCGCATGTATGTGGCTACGTGTAGGGGTATCTGTGTGGGGTGGCGTGTAAGGGTCTGTATGTGGCGATGTCTGGGCGTCGTGTGACAGTCGGCGTTTGCTACGGAGATCTGGGTCGCAATCACGGTCTAGTTTTGTGGTATATAAAACGCTGATAGATCACAGTTTTATTGTTTCCTTGCTGGTCAGGGCTTGTTTTTGGTGAAATGGTGCGGTTTTGGTGGTGTGTGAGGGGTGGGGGGTGAGGTTTGTGTTGATTTGACGGTTTGGTGTGGGGGGTGAGGTTTGTGTTGATTTGACGGTTTGGTGTGGGGTGGGTATTGTTTTTGTTGTTGCGCCGGGTGGTTGCAGGCCTTTGAGACTGTTTGTGGTTGTGGGTTTGTGATTGTGGCGTGGTTGCTTCCTCCCCTTTTTTTGATGGTTGCGGTTTTTTGTGGCTGTTTTGGGGTGTGTGGGTGTTGTTTGTGAACTCGATAGTGTGTTTGTTTTTAT